>NZ_JAITJM010000068.1:0-7713 GCF_031278955.1 Candidatus Endomicrobiellum cubanum
ATACAACATACAACATACAACATACAACATACAACATACAACATACAACATACAACATACAACATACAACATACAACATACAACATACAACATACAACATACAACATACAACATACAATGTAATAAATTCCGCAAAAGCATTTTTTAATAAAAAAGTAAAGCCGTTGTCTGATAATTTTAGACAGCGGTTTTTGCATTTTATTGTTAAAAAAGGAGGGTGTGTATAAAATGTCAGCAGAAGTCAGGTAGGACAATTTTTTAAAAAGGAGAAAAAGAAATGAAAAAAATAATCATAACGCCTTTTTAGGTTATAATCATAATGAAATCTCATCAATTTGATGAGATTTCATTATGGGGGAGCTAACTAATGTGTTCACATAAAAATTTAGTAAAAACTTTTGGAATTGCATGTATGTTTTTTTTGTTTTGCATAACAAATGTTTGTGCAAAAGATGAAGTTTCCGCATGGGTTGGAATATCTAGAATAAAGATGAAAGACATGAGAGGTATGTTTGATGACTCTTTGTTGGGTAACATTAAAATTGATCATTCCGAACTTGCAGCACCTGCAGCAGGATTGGAATATATGCATTACATAGACAACAATTTCAAAATAAGCGCAAGAGTGGGAGTGACGGGTAAAAAGATAAATTTTATACCAGAAGGGAATCTAAATCTGATCATTAAAGATATCAATTCATACTGTAGAATTATTATAATACCAATGATGTTTGGCGGAAGTTATAGCAAAAAGATGAGGGAAAATTTTAGCTTGAATGGGAAATTATTTTTAGGATATGCCTTTGTTGATTTTGAATCAAAAAATTCCTTCACTCTTAGCGAGAAGATTGTTAAAGAATTAAACAAGACCACAGGATGTTTCATATTAGATTCTTCAATTGGAGTAGAATGGTTCTTCACGAAAAGGTTTGGAGTAGGATTTGATTTTGGGTATAGATTTACACCTGAAATATTGCCGTCAAAGAACATCAAATTAGACTTTTCAGGTGCAACATTTGCATTAAATTTAAACTACAAAGTATAAAAAATGTTCAACGCAATTTTAGGAATAACACTATGAACAATAAACTTGCGAAAATAATTCTGAGGAAAGATAAATAGAGGAATAAATCAGTTTATTTTCTTGTCTTGTTGTGTGTGTTTATGTAGCTGCGGTGCTTTTAAGAAAGATATAACTAAAACGTGTGAAGGAATTGAAGAAGTTGGTCAAGGCATAGAGATTGCGGCTGAAGTTGTTGACGCTACAAGGGGAGAGATTGAGACTGTTAGAAAAGAAATAGAAGAGGCAGCGTTTAAATTTAAAAATAAAACAATAGACGAGCATACGGACAAGTATCTTATACAAGAACAAAGAGAAGACTAAAAACCTGTAGAATGCAAATCTCGGACAACACATTAGTAAACGATGGATGTTTTTTAGAATTGCCTTAAGGGAGTAAAAGTGGAAAGTGTCAAAATTAAAGATAGCAATTCTTTAGCGTATGTTCCTATTTTGATTTTACAAAGCAGTTTCTTAAATCAGTCGCTTAAGACTTCAAGAGTCTAATAAGTTATGAGCATTTACGACAAGCACATGAAAGTTATGATAAAATCTTAATTATCGTCGTGATCGTTCCCTCTCTTCTTGCAGAAGAAGGTAGGGTGATGGGTTGACTTTCGTCGGTAAATATTTTCATGCGTTTGTCCTGATGAACGTTTGCATGCGCTTGACAAGATATAATAAAGTTTAGTAGAACGCTAGAAATGTTAGGCTAGTTCCACTAATTTTGAAGGATAAAACGAAATGAAAAAAGATATTCTTTTAGTGGCAGCAGTGTTTCTGCTTTTTAGTTCTTCATGTCTTTTTGCAGCGATAGATAAAGAATTGGGTACATCTGTTGGTTTTCCAAGCGGGAAACTATAGACGGCGCAAGCATATTAAGTGTGGATTCATGCTTTTGTATAGGTGAGCGTGAAAGTTCAAAACAGAAAAGTGTAAAAGAAAAGCTAGGATGGAGAATGAGTGTTTCTAAAATAGATAGAAAGAATGATAAGATTGAAAATAGCAAAGTTAAATATACTTCTCTTAAGTTCATGGAAATTTCTGAATTCCTAATAAATGAAAAAGTTTCGTTTAATGTGAAAGGACTTTTCGGTTTAAGGGTGTATACTCACAACGAACTTTGGAAGAATAATGATGAATGCCCTGTAACAAGCGTAGTTCCAGAGATAGAATTACTCGTAGGAGCAACGTATTTTCTAACAGAAAGATTTGGAATAGGTGTTGATTTGGGGTACAGAGTCTCAAGAGATATAAATGAAAATAGGGAAAATGCTGAAAAATTTGACGCATCTGGATTAATAGCGGCATTAAGTTTTGTAGTTAAATTTAGTTAAAAGTTTTTAAAGATTTATAAACATAAAAGGGAATGAAGTGACTTATCCTCGAAATATGTGCCAATCATAAGCTGGTGGACCTGTAACCACGCACTTTAGAGTGTAGTTACAGGTTCACTTAGATCTATTAGTTCTTCAAAAAAAGAAATACATATGGAAGAAGAATTCAAGAATTACAGAAAAAAATAAAATAAAAAAAAATAAAAAAAAATAAAAAAAAAGAGTGGTGCTGATAAAAACGGCTATTGGGAAATAATAGAGTAGATAAACTTAAAAGTGTAATTTTAAGAAGAAATTTGTAGGAGGCGTAGTTTAAGATGGCAGAAAATAAAGAAGACATTGAGTTCCCTTTAGTACACAAAGGTAAAGTTAGAAATGTTTATGATTTAGGTCAAAGTTATTTAATAGTTGCAACTGATAGAATTTCTGCATTTGACCATATTATCCCGACATTAATTCCAAATAAAGGTAAAATTTTACATAAATTGTCTATGTTTTGGTTTGATTTTGTTAAGGATATAATCCCCAACCACATTATTACAGGTGATTTTGATAGTTTTCCTTCAACATTAAAGAAATATGAATATTTAAAAGATAGATCTATGATTGTTAAAAAAGCAAAAAGAGTAGATATAGAGTGTATAGTAAGAGGCTATCTTGCAGGGTCAGGCTGGAAAGAGTACAAGGAATCGCAAACTGTTTGTGGGATAAAGTTACCTAAAGGGCTAAAAGAATCTTCTAAAATTTCAGAGCCTATATTTACGCCTTCTAGTAAAGAAGAAGGTGGTAAACATGATGAGAACATTTCTTTTGAAGAGACAGTGAAAAGAGTAGGTATTAAGACAGCAGAGAATCTAAAAAATATTTCTTTATCACTTTATAAAAGAGTAAATGAATATGCTATTTCAAAAGGGATAATTCTTGCAGATACGAAACTTGAATTTGGTTTTTATAATGATAAATTGCTACTAATAGACGAAATTTTTACTCCTGACTCTTCAAGATTTTGGGAAATAGGTGTTTATAAAGAGGGGCAACCTCAAGATAGTTTAGATAAACAATATGTCAGAGATTACCTCGAAAATATAAAATGGGATAAAACTTCTCCTGCACCCATGCTTCCAAAAGACGTTGTAGATAAGACGCTTGCTAAGTATATTAATGCTTATGAAAAGTTAACCGGGAGATTTTTAGTATAATAAATACAGGTTTTTTAACGCAGCTGTGTCCAAAAAGACGCAGTAAGGATATGTGTTAAGGTTTTTAAGAGGCCCATAATGTTTTGTATAGAAGTTTTTACAAAAAATGAGTTCAAAGACTCTCGTGGAAAGCATGTTCTATCCGACATTATTTCATTAGACTTTAATTGTGTGAATAAAGTAGAATATTGTAGCTTATATTTAATAGATGGAAAATTATTTTTAAAAGAAGTTAAACTAATAGCTTCTTGTTTGTTGAGCGATAAGATAACAGAAAGCTATAGCATAACAAAATATGATACAGAAAATCCCAGCTATCTCTTTAATAATAATATTGTTACTTCTAAAGCCGTGATAGATGTTTTATATAAAAAAGGTGTCACAGATACAGTTTCAGCTAGTGTTATTAAAGCTGTCAAAGATTTAGGTATAAACAAAAATATAGAAGTTAAAACAGGCCATAGATATTATTTATATGGGAAACTTTCTAAAACAATTTTAGATGGTATAGCATGTAAACTGCTTTCTAATACTTTGATTCAAGAATATAAAGTTAATGGTCTAAAATGAAATCTGTAACTATTGTAGAAATTCTAAACTTGTCAGATAAGCAGCTAGTAGATTTGAGCAAGAAGAAAGTTTTATCTCTGTCTCTTGCAGAGATGAAAGTTGTACAGAGATATTTTAAAAAACTTAAACGCAATCCAACCGATGTTGAAATAGAAACAATAGCCCAAACTTGGAGCGAACATTGCAAACATAAAACTCTTACAGGAATAATAGAATACATTCAAACTGATAACGGCAAAAGAACAAAAAAAATATACAACAATTTGTTAAAAGAAACCATTTTTAGAGCTACTGTAGAATTAAATAAAAAATGGTGTTTGTCTGTTTTTAAAGATAATGCTGGTATCATAGATTTTGACTCAAAAAACGGAGTAGCATTTAAAGTAGAGACGCATAATCATCCTTGTGCACTAGAGCCCTATGGAGGAGCTGCAACTGGTGTAGGTGGTGTTATAAGAGATATTTTAGGTGTTGGGCTAGGTGCAAAACCTTTAGCTAATACTGACGTTTTTTGTTTAGGTAATCCAAACACTAAAGCTTCAAAAGTTCCAAAAGGCATGCATCATCCTAGAAGGATAGCAAAGGGTGTTGTTTCAGGCGTCAGAGATTATGGTAATAGGATGGGTATTCCAACAGTAAACGGAGCTGTTTATTTTGATGATGGATATATGGCTAATCCACTTGTTTATTGTGGAACTATGGGTATAATTCCTAAAAGCAAAATAGAAAAAAAAGTAAGTCCTGGCGACTTAATTTTAGTTGTTGGTGGGAAAACAGGTAGGGACGGCATACATGGTGCAACATTTTCGTCTATAAACTTAGATCAAAGCTCTGATGTTAGTGCAGTGCAGATAGGAAACCCTATAGTAGAAAAGAAAGTTCTAGACGCAATGTTAAATGCTAGAGATTTAAATCTCTACAGAGCCGTTACAGATTGTGGAGCTGGCGGGCTTTCTAGCGCTATAGGCGAACTCGGAGAAAAAATTGGAGCTATCGTTTATCTTGATAAAGTGCCTTTAAAATATAGCGGACTTTGTCCATGGGAAATTTGGGTTTCTGAAGCTCAAGAGAGAATGGTTTTTGCTGTACCTCCAAAAAATAAGGAAAAAATAGTAGAAGTATTTAAAAAAGAAAACGTTGAAGCAGTTTTTGTTGGTCAGTTTACAAAAGACAAAAAACTTATACTTAAATATGGCAACGATATAGTTGCAAATATGGACATGCCTTTTTTACATGATGGTCTTCCCAAACCTACAAGAAAAGCAAAATGTAATATAAAAGAAGAAAAATTACAAAAAGCTTTCACATTAACTTCTCCTGAACTTTCAAAAGTTTTAAAAAATATACTTGCAGACTTAAATGTATGTTCTAGAGAATGGATTATAAGGCAGTATGACCACGAAGTTTTAGGGCAAACTATTGTAAAACCTTTACAAGGCAATAATATTGAAGTTTCTGGTCCAGGAGATGCTGCGGTTATTTTCCCTCAATCTATAATTAAAGGGACAAAAAAAGGCATAGTTTTATCTAATGGGCTAAATCCATCGTATGGAAAAATAAACACTTATAAAATGGCTTCTTCAGCTATAGAAGAAGCTTTAAGAAATGCTGTTTGTGTAGGCGGCAATATAGAAAAGTTAGCGATTTTAGACAACTTTTGTTGGGGTAACCCAAACGAACCTGAAATTTTAGGGAGTCTAGTGCGCAGCGCAAATGCGTGTTATGACATGTCGAAAGCGTTCGGTGTTCCTTTTATATCTGGTAAAGATAGTTTGCATAATGAGTATTTTATTGATGGTAAGAAATTTTCTATACCTCCTGCTTTGCTTATTTCTGCGGTAGGTGTTATAGAAAATATAACAAATACTATTACAATGCCTTTTAAAAATGCTGGAAACAAAATATATGTTTTAGGTATTACAAGAAATGAGTTAGGCGGATCTGTTATTTCTAAAATAAAAAATATAAAAAATGGGATAGTCCCTAATGTTTATCCAAAAGAGTCTAGGCCAATAATGAAAGACATATATAAAGCTATAGGTAAGGGGTTAATAGAAGCTTGCCATGATGTTTCTGAAGGCGGTCTTGCAGTTGCTATAAGTGAAATGTCTTTTGCTGCTGGGAAAGGAGCACAAATAAATGTTGGTTCTATTAAAACTGCTAGTAATATGTCAGCAGCTGAAATATTATTTTCAGAATCTAATGGTAGATTTATAGTTGAGGTAGCTCCTCATAACGAAAATAAATTAAAAAAAGTTTTTAAAGGTTTAAGTGTTTCAGAAATAGGATATATAACTGATAATGATTTCATATTATTTGAAAGCCAAAAAGAAAAAATAAGATTTAAAGAAAAACTAACAAATCTTTTAAATACCTGGAAATCCATGATAGAGTTTTAGGGAAAACCAATTAACTGCTATAGACGGAATTTAATGACTTAAACTTAAGGTGTCCCAAGGATAGTAAGGGAAAGTCAAAAAGATGTATAATGAGACTATAATACGTAATTTGATAAAAAGAAAAAGAGGAAAAATATATTTTCTCTCGAAATAAATTTTAAATAGGAATAATTAAGTGAAAAAAGAAATAGTTGTTAATAGAAGTTTAGAAGAAACAAGAGTTGCTGTTTTAGAAAACGGCAGACTATTTGATTTATTCATAGAGAGAAGAGAATCTGAAAAAATATTAAATAATATTTATAAAGGGACAGTACAAAATATTGTACCAGCTCTTGGTTCTGCTTTTGTTGACATTGGCTTTGGCAAGAGTGCGTATTTAGGGATTGATGATATAGTAGATCAGAAAGAAGAAAAAAATATTGAAAATATGATTAAAGTTGAGCAAGAAGTTATGGTCCAGATATATAAAGAACCTATAAGTACAAAGGGACCTAAAGCAACTATGGACATTTCTCTTCCCGGAAGACTTTTAGTATATATGCCTTTTAGTAATAACATAGGTGTATCTAAAAGCATTGAAGACAAACAGGAATACGATAGGTTAAAGAATATAGTTTCTAAAATAAAAAAAGATATGCCAGGTGGCATAATAGTTAGGACTGAAGCAGAAGAAGCTAGTGAACAGGAAATAAAAAGTGAAATAAAATATTTATTGAGGCTTTGGTCGTCTATAGTTTCAAGATTTAATAATACAAAAGCAATGAGTCTTGTTCATAAGGATTTGGGCATAGTATTTCAAACTGTAAGGGATTATTTTTCAGAAGATGTTGTAATGATGCATATAGATTCAAAAAAAGAGTTTATAGATGTTAGTGACTTTGTAAAAATAGTATCTCCAGAATTTATAGATAGAATTATACTTTATGATGGAAAATTGCCTATTTTTAAAACATATGGAATTGATGAAGAAATAAAAGCACTTCGTTCTAATAAAGCGCGTTTAGAATCAGGGGGATATATTATAATACAAGAAGCAGAATCTCTTTGTGCAATAGATGTCAATAGCGGAAAGTTTACTTCTAAAACTTCTCAAGAAGATACAGCACTATTTACAAACTTAGAAGCTGCTGCAGAAATAGCAAGACAAT
>NZ_JAITJM010000008.1:0-2585 GCF_031278955.1 Candidatus Endomicrobiellum cubanum
TTCTAATGTGTATAATTGCTATAAATTTTTGACAAAGCAAAGAAAAAAACGATAAACACAAGTTTTTTAACACAGTATAGCAAAAGGATATTCATTTTTTAGAGGAACTCTTTAGCAACTATCCTACCTGCATTTCTTCTATGTGTCTAATTTTCTCTATCCTTTGAGAGTGTCTCTCTTCAAACAGAGTTTCAAGGAATATTTTTATTCTATGACATACTTCGCTAATAGTAGCAGTTCTAGAACCCAAACAGATAATGTTAGCACCATTATGCTGTGCTACAAGTCTTGCTGTGTCTTCATCCCAACAAACAGCTGCAATAGCACCTTTTACTTTATTTGCAGCTATAGACATTCCTATACCTGTCCCACATATCAAAACACCTTTATAGACTTTTCTACTTACAACAGCTTCTGCAACTTTAAAAGCATAATCTGGATAATCACAGCTTCCACAACCACAAAATCCAAAATCTATAACTTCATAACCTAAATCTTTTAAATACTCTTTCACATTTTCTCTTATATCTAAAGCCGCATGATCTGTACCAAATGCAATCTTTTTTATTTCTTTCATAAAATTTCCTATATAGATTTCCTATTTTATATTGAGCCTCTCTAAAACTTTAACATATATCCTTCTTCGACAATGCCATAATAAACACATTTTGCCTAGCCTTGTCAAAAAATTTACTGTATTATTTTATACGCATTAAGAATTTTATATAAACCCTAAAGTCAGTTAACTTCTAGAATATGTTATAAGTTTTACAAAAGATTCTAGTTCTAAACTTGCGCCCCCAACTAAACCACCATCTATATCTGACTGTTTCATAAGTTCAGAAACATTATCTGGTTTTACAGAACCACCATAAATAATTCTTACTTTATCAGCAATAATATTATTATACATCTCAGAATATATTCTCCTTATAAAAGCATGTACTTCTTGAGCCTGTTGAGGAGCTGCTGTTTTTCCTGTGCCTATTGCCCATACTGGCTCATAAGCAACAACTAATTTGGAAGCATCTTCTTGACTAAATCCTGATAAAGATTCTTTAAGTTGATTTTCTATAATTTCAAATGTAGAATTTTCTTCTCTTTCTTTTAGAGATTCACCTACACAAAGTACTGGAACAATTCCATTTGACAAAGCAGCTTTTATTTTTTTATTTATGATTTCATTAGTTTCGCCAAAATATTGTCTGCGCTCTGAATGTCCTATTAAAACATACGAACAACCGGCATCTCTTAGCATAGCTGCAGAAACTTCACCTGTAAAAGCACCTTTTTCTTCCCAAAAAAGATTTTGAGCACCAACGCTAATATTTGAATCTTTAACTTCACCATAAACTGCGTTAGTAGATATAAATGTGGGACATATAATAATACCTATATCTTTAACACCAGAAACGGCAGCTTTAAGCATACGTACAAAACTTACAGATTCTGAAATAGTTTTGTTCATTTTCCAATTCCCAGCCATTAACGGTCTTCTCATGTAAAAGCTCCATTATTGGGTCTATCTAACTAATTTATAAACCCATTTTATTTTATTTTCTTTTCTTTGTGTGTGGGATATCTATTTTTAAATTATTTTGTCCACCCATTCACACTTACTACCTTCTGACCCCTTACTTACAAGACTTACGAGCAGATGTAGTTTATAAAAAACTTTTTCTCTTGTCAAAATCAACATAAAATCAAATAAATAGTTAGCGTTAAAGAATGTTCCAAGAAAGAATGAACCACCGCACAGCAAGGTGTGCGGTATCAGTTGTTAGAAAATGAAGAGCTTCAATAGTTGGTGTGGGTTTTTGATGCCTTGATTAGCAATATAATTACGAATCACTTCTCTATTTCCTCCTTGGCCTATTGTTGCCATCGCTGCACAACTGGCCACCCCAAAGCTCTTTCTTTAAGTCAGGGTGTCTGCAAAAAGTTCTCGGGCTACTTATCTGTATAATTTTGGCAGGGGCAAGCTTTGGGTTGGAACTTAATAGATAGTGAGCATGATTGGCATCTATACCCACTTGCTCAAACTTTATTTCGTAACGCTCTTCAATTTCTTTTGTTATGAGAATTAGGCTATTACAACGCTCTTTATAGTCAAATATTGCTCTCCTATATTTTATGGGCGTTACACTGATATGCGCTATGTTGTCCCTTGCAGAGCGTTTCCATAGCCTAATTATACTACTTTAAGAGGTACCCCGCAGCTTGCTGCGGGGTATTGGGTTAAACAATTAAAAGTTTAAAATAAACAAAAGCACCAAATATATGAAGGAGGACTCAAAATGTGTTTTATCCGTAAAACAAAGTTTATGTACCTCTTACTGCTTTTCTTCTCTTCCTTTGCTTTTGCTCAAACTATTAATATCACTAATAGTCCTAATTACACCATCTCTGGCAATAGTACTATTACTAACCCTTCTAATCCTGACTGTGGGAAAATAGATTTTTCTTCCCCTTGGCTTTCTTCTAACTTTAATGTCTCTTCTAATAACTCTCTTGTTATTCATTCTACTATGTCATACCGCACCATCTACGGCTCTGTTAATTTCCCTTTTACTTCTTCTTCTGTT
>NZ_JAITJM010000043.1:0-4334 GCF_031278955.1 Candidatus Endomicrobiellum cubanum
TTATAGCAAACTATTTAGCATAGTTAATTTTAGTAATTTTGAATTATCGTTTTTAGTATTTGTAGAACTTAAAAAATCTATAATTGTAGATTTTGAACTCCGGCAATCTCCACCACCACGACAACTACCACAACTGCCACAGCTTATATTATGATTATGATAAAAATTAATTTTTGAAGTTGATCGCAAGCATCGGTAATATGAAACTGAAGTCCGAAATAGTCATTCATAATACAATCAATAAAAATAAAATATGGATTTTAAAAATCTAAGATCCACAAAAAATAATTTTTTGTTATGAGCTAATCTTGATTTAATATATAGTCAGAACTGCCTTATTTGAGGCAAATAATACCCATTATATCAATTAATTCCTGACCGCCGATATCAAAAAAAAAAAAATAAGCAAGTTTCTAATTATCTTTCTCTGGTGCAGCACTGCCTTATTTTGGGAGTTCGCTGGTTTCGCTGGCGCTGGTTTCGCTGGTATGGGGTTACTTTGTTTATTAGTTTTTTCATGCCTTAAATAAGCGTAACCCTATAAATTATTTTGTAATTTCTAAAAAGTATAAAAACGAAAGTAACCCTGTACCAGAAAAAAGAAAAAAGCGCCTGAAAAATTATTATCTATAATAGAACGTATTGAGCACGAGCGTCCAAATCTAAATTATTCTACGCTAAACGAATGTTTAGGTGAGGGTTTGGAAGGAATGTCAAAATCTGAAATCCTGAAAAATGTGAGGTAAAGTTAACAAAAAAATAGTTTTTTCTATAGACAAAGTTGAGTAATTGTTTTAAGAGCGGCAACTGTTATAAGGCAGAGAATTTTCGAAAAATTAATCCAATGCTCAATTAACCCCAGTGGGTTTTGTTCTCCTATCTTTCCTAGTAAAATAGTCGGGAGCGTAATTAACTCATTGAGTTACGTAGATTAAAGATGGTCTCTAGCGCTCCCACTGTCGGTACGATTTTAAACATGCCCAACCGTATATATGGATTATAAGGCAAAGCACAATAATTATCTGAAGGCTTTAAAAAATAAAAAAAAAGGTCTTTCAATTATAGATTCAATGCCAGTTCGAGTATTTATTGCAACAACAAATGCATGCAATTTAAGATGTAGTTTCTGCCCAAATACAATAAACCCTAAGACCATAAAAACTGAAATGCCGTGGAATATTTTTGAAAAAATAGGAAATGAACTTTTTCCATTTGCATTAGAGTACCATACTACAGTCAATGGAGAGCCATTTTTAACCTCTTATTTCCCGAAAATTATAAATATACTTTCAAAATTTAATACAGGTTTAAATGTAACTACAAATGGGATGCTGTTATCACAAAAAATTTCGGATTTAATATTACCAGTTTTGACAGACATTAAGATTTCATTTGATGGAGCGACGAAACAAACATTTGAAAGATTAAGACCAGGAGCAAACTTTGATCAAATAATTAAAAACATCAGAGGATTCGTTAAGGCAAGGGACCAATATATGCTTAGTCAAGACAATCGAACCATAAAGCCAACTTTAACATTACAAGTTACTCTGAGCCGAGATAATTTAGAAGATCTTCCTAAGATTGTAGAAATAGCAGATGACTTAGGAGCAGACAGAGTAAAAGCATATTTAATGGTGGTTTACAAGGAAACAGAATTACCAAATTCACTATGGTATTATCAGGAAATGACCGACAAAATTCTAGAAGAAGCAGAACAAAATGCACAGAAAGCAGAAATAGCATACAAATTTCCAAAAAAATTTAAGTCGCAGACAATATCAGCACAAAATGATGTTGATACTGATTGTCATTTTCTATGGCAAGAGGCTTGGATAAAACCGAATGGTGATGTTGTTACCTGTTGTGTACTTAATGCACCGGTAGTGGGGAATATAATTCAAGAACCGTTTATAAAAATTTGGAACAATCAATCTTATCAAAGAATTAGAGCTAGTATTAATACCCAAAATTCTGCACTAATTTGCAGTAACTGCGCTTTAGTGAATGAGTTCCGAAAAGATAATAACTGGCAATATAGTGATAAGGCATTGATACAATTGGGGAGTTATAATGATTGAAGAAACATCTATAGATTATTTTAAAGGATACCCGTTAAAAGTTAAGAATCAGATGTCTGTAGAAGAGTCAGAAAGATATAAATATGCTGTCAATAAAGGGTTGCCTCTAAGGGTAAGTATATGCACGACAACTATGTGTAATTTAAGATGTAAAATGTGCAAATATCATGGGCAAGCCAAAATCGATGCAGAGACATTAGATTATAAGCATTTTGTAAAAATAGCAGATGAATTGTTCCCTTACGCTAAGGAGCTACATATAGGAATAAAAGGAGAGGCTTTCTTAACCCCATATTTAAATAAAATTCCTGATATTCTCAAAAAATTTGGTACCCAACTAAATGTAACTACAAACGGAATGCTTTTATCTCAAGAAGTGTCTCATCTAATTCTTCCTGTTTTAAGAGATGTAAAAATTTCATTTGATGGAGCGACAAAGCAAACATTTGAAAAATTAAGACCTGGAGCGAATTTTGATCAGATAATTAAAAATATTAAAGAATTTGTTAAGGCAAGAGACGAATATATGTCCAAACAAAAAGAAGGAACTTATCGTCCAACATTAACACTCCAATCGGTGTTAATGAAAGACAATATAAATGAATTGCCAGATATTATTGAATTAGCTCATGATATAGGAGCTGATAGAGTAAAAGGGTTTAATCTAATAGTATTAAAGCCAGAATTTCTTGAACAATCATTATTATTTTATCAAGATTTAGCTAATAAAAATCTTAAAGCTGCAAAAGAAATAGCGGAAAAATATAAATTAAAAACAAAATATCAAGATGAGTTTGATACTTCAATAAACATCTTTACAGAAAAAGGTTTTATCCCAAATGACTGCAATTTTTTGTGGAGACAAATTAACATTGAAGCCAATGGTGATGTTATCCCATGTTGTCACTTTTACAGCCCAGCTGTAGGGAATATTTTTAAGAGTTCTGTGCAAGAGATTTGGAATAATTCATTATACCAAAAAATGAGAAAAAGTTTTTCTTTTGGAAATCACGAATATCATTGCTTAACATGTCCCATGGCATCAAAAAAAGTTGTTAACGCAAAATCTTTTATATTAACTACAAATACAAATTGAGGCAAAAATGAAACAAGAAGATCTTGACTATGTCTTAAGAATTTCTCTTCCTAAGTGTAACTTAAAATGTTCTTATTGTAGGAAAGATGAAGCTAATATTCCAAACGATGAATTATTATCTAACAAAGAATTGTTAGATATAATCAGAGCATCTTACACGAATGGAATCAGGCGTATTAGATGGACAGGAGGAGAACCAACGGTAAATAAAGGATTTCTTGACATAGTTAAGGCAGCAAAGGATGTTGGTATAGTTTATCAAATGTTATCTACAAATGGGACGACTCTTGATATGCAAGCTGAAAATCTAGCCGAAGCAGGAATAAATAGAGTAAATATAAGTTTAGATACTTTAAATAGAGCTAAGTTTTACGAAGTAACAAAATTTGATATGCTAGATGATGTACTTACAGGAATTAAACAAGCTATAGGCATTTTTGAAAAAATTAAAATAAATACAGTTTTAACAAAAGAGAATGCAGATGATTGTTTACAACTTCTAGATTTTATTTATGAGATAGCTCATGGTGAAAATCAGAACAAAATAGCAATAAGATTTATAGAATTAATTCCAGGAGGCTTTGAAGGTGATGAACAGTACGTTGCTAGTAATTTCATATCAGGCGAACAACTTGTAGAAAATATCACTAAAAAATATGGAAAATTAAAGCTGACTACTTTTGAAGGCGATAATCCTATGTGTACGTATAGGGTAATAAAGCAACCAGGTGTAATTTTTGGGATTATTCCACATTTCTCAGTGAATTTTCAATGTGGGGGTAAAAGGTGTAAGAAAATTAGACTAAATCCTACAGGAACTATTAGCAACTGTAGCATTCACAAAAAATTTGGTCATAATATCAAAAATACGTCATACGAAGAAAAATTAAAAATTTTAAAATATCTAATAGAAGAAAAAGCTAATAGATCAGCACAAGAATTTAAAGAATTAAAGCATTTTCAGTCAGATTATTCGTTTTGGCGCTTTGGAAAAAAGTCTCAGTAACACATTCTTTAGAGATTTATATGCTCTGCCAAAATATAAAAAAGTATTATAATATAACGGCTTTCAGTAAGTATTGTAATTTAGAATACGTTGAAACGGATGATTTCTCTGAATTAGATGATACAAAAATATCAAAAGCACACGCAATTTG
>NZ_JAITJM010000038.1:0-10803 GCF_031278955.1 Candidatus Endomicrobiellum cubanum
ACACAAGCTTTTCTTTGTTCAACTGACAAAATTAAAACCTGACTTGACCGCTTTAAGGAAAAAAAGGAAAAAGCACTCATAAAAAGATGGATTAGGGGAACCCTAATGCTCAAGTCAGGAGAAATAGAGGAAAATATGGGAATGTATACAGACAAGAGGCGGAAGGATCCGCTTACAAAAGTATAGTAAATCCGAGGTTTTTTTGTAAGAGTTAGTTTAGAAATTGCTAGAGAAGAATACGAAATAGTTTTTGAATAAAATTTTAAAAACCTTCTATTTCTATATCCAATTCTTGTTTACTTGTATCGGATGAACTTATACTAAAATATTGACTAGGAGCAGTCCCTTTTTTAAATGCTTCAATAAATGCTCCCTCTGTTTTACTTAAAGCCAAAAGCCCGGTCGAAGGATCAATCAAGGCCCAGTCAATTCCTGCTGGTTCAATGAAGTCCAGAATAGGTTTGTCCTGTAATGCGCCTTTCATAAATTCTGTCCATATAGGGCATGCTAGTACCCCTCCTGTAACTCTATCTCCTAGGGTTATTGAACGGTCATCATAGCCTACCCACACACCTGCCACAAGTTGAGGAGTATACCCTATAAACCACGCGTCGCTAGGGCCATTTGTTGTGCCAGTTTTGCCTGCGCAAGGCCTTTCTAACATTTTTGCTTGCCAACCACTACCTTTTTCTATTACCGCTTTAAGCATATTAGTTAAAACAAAACACGTTTGTGAAGAAAGAACCTCTTTCTGTTGAGGAATATTTTCTTCTAGAATTTTTCCGTCTTTATCTATAATTTTTACTATAACATATGGTGTAGCTTTTATTCCACCTGAAGAAAAAACTGCAAAAGCGCTTACCATTTCTTGTAATGTTACATCGCTTGAACCTAAAGCCAGCGAAAGAGAGTTTGATAATGGTGTTGTTATATCTAAATTTCTTGCTGACTGTATAACTTTTATAGGGGTTACTTTCATTATAAGTTCTACTGCGCAAGTGTTGATAGATAAGGCAAGTGCTGTTCTTAATGTAACTTTACCTCTGTATTTTTTACCATAGTTCGTAGGAGCCCAAACCTTATTTGTATCTATTAAATCGTCTTCACTTACTGTTTCGGCAACTGTTTCAAGAGCAGTTATGTCTCTTGAAACTAAATCCCAAGAATTGTTTTTATAAATAAAAACTAGAGGGGCGTCTTCAAGCATTGCTGCTGGTGTAAAGCCTGCTTCTATTGCTGAAAGATATACAAAAGGTTTAAATGCAGAACCAGCTTGTCTTTTTGCTTGAGTTGCTCTATTAAATTGAGATTCTTTAAAATTGCGTCCGCCGACCATAGCTCTTATTGCACCATTTTTAGGATCAAGTGCTATTAAAGCACCCTGTATTTTTATTGGTTCTTTATTTTCTTTTACAAAAATTTTAATTCTTTCTTCGTCAAATTTGACTAAAGATTGTTCAACAGCTTTTTCTGCAGAAATTTGCGCTTGCATATCAAGAGTTGTGTATATAGAAATTCCTGAATTAAGTAAAATATCTGTTCCGTACTTTGGTTCTAGCATTATTCTTAAAAACTCCATAAAATAATGGCCTTTTTCTTCTTTTGTATTTATGATTTCTTTAGTTGGAAGAGGTTCTTTTGAAGCTTTTTCTTTGTCGTTTTTACTAATATATCCTAACTCATACATTCTAGCAAGCACAAGATTTCTTCTTGTTAAAGAGACTTGTGCATTTTTAAATGGATTATAGTAGTTTGGGGATTTTGGAATAGCTGCAAGCATAGCGCATTCTGCAAGGTTTAGTTCTTTTATATTTTTATTAAAATATCTTTCTGCAGCAGCTTCTACTCCATGTGATCCACTACCAAAATATATTTGGTTGATATAAAATTGTAGTATTTCTTTTTTAGAATAATTTTTTTCAAGTTGTATTGTTAAAAGTGCTTCTTTTATTTTTCTTATTAAAGTTTTATCTCTAGTTAAAAATATAGTTTTTGCAAGTTGTTGAGTAATAGTAGAGCCACCCTCTGCAATTTTGCCTTTTAATAAGATTTTACAAAACGCTCTAAAAGTACTTTTTACAGAAATTCCCCAGTGATTAAAAAAGTCATTATCTTCTATAGCTATAAAAGCATTTTGTAAATTTAAAGGTATATCACTTATTGGTACTAGGACTCTTCTTTCTGTAAATAATTCTGCTATTAAATTGTTGTCTTTATCGTACACTTTTGTAGATAAGTTTGGGGTATAATTATCAAGCTGTTGTATTGATGGAAGATTATCTATAAAATTTGTAGTTATTTTGCCTAAAACTAATATAAATAATGCAACTAAAATTACAATTATAAAAAATTTTGAATAAGAAGGTGTTAGAGTCTTACTTTGTCTCATATCTAAAGTATTATATAGCTTTTTGCTTTTAGGTGTCAAATTTAGTAAAATCCGCTTGTCAACGGGGGGTTTTTTAGACAGGCACAATAGTCTTGTGTTTTTTCAGGAGGGCTTAAAATGCAAGCTGTTATTATGGCAGGTGGCTTTGGCACAAGATTAAGACCTATCACGTGTAGTTTACCCAAACCCATGGCTCCAGTAGCAAATAAACCCGTGCTTCATCATATAATTAATCTTTTAAAAAAGCATGGATTTTCAGAATTGACCATGATGCTGTATTATCAAACAGAAATTATTACAGATTATTTTGAGGACGGGAAAAATTTTGGAATAAGCATAAAGTATATAAGACCAGAATCTGATCTTGGAACAGCTGGGAGTGTTAGATTTGCTAGTCAAAATATAAAAGATACTTTTTTAGTGATATCAGGTGATGTTTTAACGGATTTTGATTTAAAAAAAGCTGTAGATTTTCATAAAATTAAAAAAGCTCTTGCAACGATGGTTCTTACAAGAGTGAGCAATCCTTTACAGTTTGGAGTAGTCATAACTGCTAAAGATGGTAAGATTGAAAGGTTTTTAGAGAAACCTTCGTGGGGGGAAGTTTTTTCAGATACAATAAACACTGGGATTTATATTTTAGAACCAGAAGTATTTGATTATGTTCCAAAAGACATATCTTTTGATTTTTCTAAAGACTTGTTTCCAATGCTTTTGAAAGAAAATAAGACTCTTTACGGTTATATTGCAGATGGTTATTGGAAAGATATAGGCAATCACGATGAATATAGGTTTGTTCATTATGATATATTAGATGGTAAAGTAAAAATTGATATAAGTGGTAAAAAAATAAAAGTGGCGCAAAAAGAAATAGTAGTTGGAAAAAATGTATCCTTAGGTAAAAATATTAAAGTAGAGGGACAAGTAATTTTAGGAGATAATGTCAGTATTGCAGATAATACATTTTTGTCTCGTTCTGTTATAGGTGATAATGTAAAAATTGGACAAGGCTCTGAGGTTTTAGGTTCTGTGTTGTGGACTGGAGTTACAGTTGGGCAAGAGTCACGAATTAAAGAAAATGTTATAGGGACTTCTACGAGAATAGGAGATAGAGCTGTAGTCCAAGTCGGAACTATAGTGTCAGATGAATGTGTAGTAGGTGATGATGCTGTTGTTAGAACTAATTTAAGAATTTGGCCTCATAAAGTTATAGGCGCGGGTGCAATACTTTCAAGCAGTTTAGTTTGGGGTGAAAAATGGAATAAAGCTTTGTTTAATGCTCATGGTATAAGTGGGTTAGGCAATATAGAAATTACTCCAGAATTTGCAGCAAAGATAGGGTCTGCATATGGGGCGTATATAGGGGAAGGCTCATATATTATTGTTTCAAGAGATGAACACCCTGCAGCTCTTATGATAGAAAGAGGTATTATTTCCGGTTTGCTTTCGGCAGGTATAGAAGTTGGTGATTTAAGAGGCTTACCTATACCTGTAGCAAGGTACGAAATTGGAAATGAAGGTGAAGCAGGTGGAATATATATACGTCAATCTCCTACTGATGGAAGATCTATAGATATAAAATTTTTTAATAATAAAGGCGCTGATATTTCAATAAGTCAGGAAAAAGCTATAGAACAATTATTTTTTCGGGAAGATTTTAAACGCGCAAATATGAATTCTATTGGAAAGATAACAGTCCCTGCAAGAGCTTTAGATTACTATAAAACAGGTTATTTAGATGCTATAAATGAGGAAGTTATAAAGAAATCTAAATATAAGATTGTTATAGATTATGCTCATTCTTCTTCATCTATAATATTCCCATCTATTTTAGGTGATTTAGATGTAAATGTTATTTCATTGAATGCATTTATTAGTTCTTCAAAAATTACTAAGTCTTATGAAGAGTTTACAAGTTCTTTAAGGCAGCTTTCAGATGTTGTTGTTACACTAACGGCAAACGCGGGTTTTTTAATAGATTCTGGCTCTGAAAAAGTATTTTTAGTAGATGAAAAAGGCACTATTGTACGTGATGCTGCTGCAATGATTGCGGTGTCTTATCTTGTTATGAAAATAAATAGGGGTAAAAATATTGCTATTGCAGTTCCTGTAAATGCAACGTCAATAGTAGATGATCTTGCTAAACAGTTTGGTGTTAAGGTTAAAAGAACTGCAACCAGTTCAAGAAATATAATGACTTATGAAAAAGATTCTGAAGTTGTTTTGATATGTGATAGTATGGGCGGCTTTATATTTCCAGAATTTCAAAATGCTTTTGATGCAATGTATGCTATAGGTAAAATAATGGAGATGATGTCTCAGGAAAATTTGTCTCTTAGTAGTATAAGCAAAGAGATTCCATATTTTGAAGTATTGCATAAAACAGTTCCATGTTCTTGGGATAAAAAAGGCAAAACAATGCGTAGGGCTTTAGAGGAAGTTAAAGATAAAAAGCATGAACTTATTGATGGTGTAAAAGTGTACGTCAATAATGGTTGGGTACTTTTTGTTCCAGACTCTGATGAAGCATTATTTCATATTTGGGCGGAAGCAAAAGATAAGACAACAACATTAGGACTGCTTGAAGTATATTCTGAAAAAATCAAGGAGTGGCAAATTTAAAAGAGAGGTAATAATAATGATAAAATTTGGGACTTCAGGCTGGAGAGGAATTATTGCTAAGGACTTTACTTACGATAATATTGCTATTGTTTCTCAGTCAATTGCAAATATTATTAACGAAAATCGTAAGGAACGTCCAGCTAGTGTTATTATAGGTTATGATACAAGATTTATGTCTGAAGACTTTGCTACAAGTTCATCAGAAATTCTCGCTGGTAATGGTATTAAAGTATTATTTTGTAAAAGAGATACACCGACACCTGTAATAGCTTATGATATCGTAAATTCTAAACTTACAGGCGGTATAAATTTTACGGCAAGCCATAACCCTTATAAGTATAATGGATTAAAATATTCTCCTTCATGGGGTGGCCCAGCTTTACCAGAAACAACAGAAAAGATAGAAAAATATTGTGCTTCTTTAAAAAGTAAAGATATAAAATATATCTCTTTTGAAACAGGCATTAAGAATAAAATTATAGAAATTCATAACCCGAGTAATGGTTATATTAAGAAAATCAAGGAACTTGTTAATTTTAAAGCTTTAAAGAAATCTAAAATAAAAGTTGCTGTTGATGTTTTGCACGGTACAGGCAATGGTTATTTAGATACTTTACTTGAAATGGCTGGAATTAAAAATATTACAATAAACAAAAATAGAGATGTGATGTTTAATAATGGAGCTCCAGAACCCTCAGAAAATAATTTGAAAGATTTAATTAATTTAGTAAAAAAAGAATCGTACAAATTGGGGTTTTCTACAGATGGAGATGCGGATAGATTTGCTATTATAGATTACAATGGAACTTTTATCACTCCAAATCAGGTTATATCAATTTTGTTGTATCATTTAAATAAAACAAGAGGATGGACAGGTATCGTAGCTAGAAGTGTTATGACTACTCATCTTATAGATAAAATCGGAGCAAAAATTGGAACTAGCATAGAAGAAACTCCTGTTGGGTTTAAGTATATTGGTGATATTATGGTAAATAATCCTGATAAGTTTATAATAGGGGGAGAGGAGTCTGGCGGACTTACAATTAGGGGTCATATCCCAGAAAAAGATGGTATTTTAGCTTGTCTTTTAGTAGCAGAGGCTCTTGCAATGAGCAAGAAATCTGTGACAGAGCTTTTAAAAGATATAAAAAAGATTACTGGTGAAGTTATAACTTCAAGGTTAAATTTTCATCTAGAACCTGAAGTTATGGAAGCTTTCAAAGACAAATTGAAAAATAAGATTCCAAACACTTTTGCTGGCATAAAAATTAAAAAATATGTAAATATAGATGGCGATAAGTTTATTTTAGATGATAATAACTGGATAGGTTTTAGACTTTCAGGTACAGAGCCTGTTGTTAGGTTGTATGCAGAATCTGATTCTCAAACTAAGCTAAATAAATTATTAAAAGAGGGGAAGAATTTTATTTATGGAAGATGAAAAACAAAAAGTTAGTAAATTAAAAACGTATCTAATCACGGGACTAGTTGTAATAATTCCTATTTGGCTTACATATCTTGTAGTAGCTATTGTTTTTAAATGGGTAAGTGGTTTTACTTTTCCTGTTGTAAAGTATTATATTGTAGATAAATATTGGGTAGTTGTTATAGCAAAAACCTTAAGTTTTTTTGCTTCAATTTTGAGCATATTGCTTTTAGGGTTTGTAGCTAATAGAATTCTTGGTAAAAGAATACTAATCTATATAGAAAATTTTATAGACAAACTTCCTGTTTTGGGCACAGTATATTCTTCAGCTAAAAAATTTATGAGTTTTCTTTTTGGTGCAGATAGT
Source organism: Candidatus Endomicrobiellum cubanum (assembly GCF_031278955.1). Taxonomy (NCBI): domain Bacteria; kingdom Pseudomonadati; phylum Elusimicrobiota; class Endomicrobiia; order Endomicrobiales; family Endomicrobiaceae; genus Candidatus Endomicrobiellum; species Candidatus Endomicrobiellum cubanum. Next base: position 6,805 of record NZ_JAITJM010000038.1, read on the forward strand.
AAAAAAAGTTTTAAGCAAGTGGTATTTGTTTGTTATCCTAAAAAAGGTGTTTATAGCGTAGCTTTTTTAACTGGTGAACAAAATATCGGAGATAGGAAGTATTTATGCGTATTTATGCCAACAACTCCAAATCCAACAACTGGTTTTTTGTTATTATGCCAGGAGGAAGATATAATTTATACAAATTATAGAATAGAAAAGGCTTTCCAATTTATTATTTCTGCAGGGGTAATAAGTATGGACGAAGTTCTTAGCAAAAAAACAAAAAGAGTAATATAATGGAGATTAATAGTATTAAATGAATTATAAAGCACCGAGAGGAACTCATGATATATTTGGAATTAACGCTTTAGGTTTGAACGTATTAGAGCAAAAAGCCAGACAAATTTTTATAAAGCACGGTTTTGAAGAAGTTAGGACACCTATCTTTGAGGATGCTTCTTTATTTACAAGGTCAATAGGGGAGGCAACTGATATTGTAGAAAAAGAAATGTATATTTTTGAAGATAGAAAAGGTAGAAAACTTGCTCTTCGACCAGAAGGAACAGCTTCGCTTGTAAGAGCATATATTGAGCATAGGCTGGATGTTTCTTTCCCTTCTGGTAAGTTTTTTTATTCTGGAGAAATGTTTAGATACGAAAGACCTCAAGCTGGAAGGTACAGACAATTTTGTCAAATAGGCGCAGAGTTTTATGGGAGTTTATCGCCAAGTGCAGATGCAGAGATTATTATGCTTGCTTGTGATGTTCTTTCTTCTATTGGGATAGAAAAAGTAAACGTACATGTAAATTCTTTAGGATGTCAAAAATGTAGGCCATTATTTAGAGAAACTTTAGTCAAATACTTTACCTCTATTGATGATTTATGCCAGGATTGCCTAAGGAGACTCCAAACAAATCCTTTGAGACTTTTAGACTGTAAGATTGATTCAGATAAGTTTATAAATGTTCCTAAAATGGATGATTTTTTGTGCGATGATTGTAAAGAACATTTCAATTTAGTGCAAAATTTAATTAGAAGTGTAAATTGTACATATATAGTGGATCCAAAATTAGTACGAGGACTTGACTATTATACAAGAACTGTTTTTGAAATACGCTCTAATGCGCTTGGTGCACAAGATGCTCTCGCTGCGGGTGGGCGTTACGACAATTTGGTTAAAGAGCTTGGTGGACAAGATACGCCTGTAGTTGGTTTTGCTTTAGGTTCAGAAAGAGTATTAATGGCTGCTCAACACAGTGGGTTTTTTAGTACTTTAAATAAAAATGAAAAAGTTTTTATAGCCATAGCAGATCAAGATCTTATTAGCGAAGCTTTTGCTTTTTCCATAAAATTGATAAGAAATGGCTTAAAAGGTAATAATGATATTTCCGTTTTTGGGCCAGTAGATAATAAAAGTTTAACTGCACAATTAAGATTTGCTGATAAGATAGGTGCCTCTAAAACAATAATCTTTGCAAAAGCAGAACTTGGAGAAGGAAAAGTATTAGTAAAAAATATGATTGATAAAACTCAGAATGCTGTTTTTATTGACCAGTTATAATAGATTAATTTAAAAATATTAAAAGTAGGGGTATAGATTTCTAATATAGGATAGACCTCTTAAAACATATAATTGCTGTAGATTTTTATAAAGCAGGGGGGGGGGTGATAAGCACAAGTTTTTTAACACAGTTGTGTTAAAAAAGACGCAGTACAGATATATTGTGTGCGATTGTGTGTATCATCTTTAATAGTAAGAGGAGAATATGCCAAAGAGAGTTTATTTTCTGAGTTTGTTTTTTGTAGTTTTTTTAGTAAGTTGTTCAAAAGATAATTACAATATTTTTGCTCGGGTTGCTAGAGAAATTTCTCCAAAAAACCATGGGGTTTTAATTGCTAAAGGTGATAGGGCTTTTAGCTCAGGCGATTATGAAACGGCTCAAAAATATTTTGAACAAGCGTTAAAAAATAACCCTGAAGATCAAACTGCTATTCAAAAATATGTAGCCGCAGTAGTACGAATAGGTTCTTTTGCTGCCGACATAATGGAAGCTAAAAAGCAAATTGACGATACAGGCAATATAGATCCTGACAGTTTTAAAAATATTGCTACAGATAGAATACATCAAATCAACGAAGGCCTTAAATTAGTTGTTGACAATCCTAAAACTTTGCAAGCATTGTTAAATGGCAGTACTGAACAAGAAAATACAAATAATGCGATGATTCTTGCCCTTGCTGCTGTTACCAGAATAGGAGACAGTCCTGCTATAAAAGAATATTTTAATTTAGATGGAATAAATGATATTGAAGATATAAGTAGAAAATCTTTTCCTGATCCATCTATAATACCTGAAGCTATTCCTGATATACGTCAAGCCCTAACTTTTTTTGAATGTGCCATAAATTGTGCAGCGCAAGTTTCTGGAGAGAATAAATTTATTAATCAAGAAATGATTGATAATTTGAACAAAGGGTACGGCGAATTATTATCCTGGCTTGAAAAAGCATAGTAAGATATTAAATAGGGCGGAGCTATGTATGAATTAAAATCGTTATCATTTTTATGTTGTCTTGTTGGGATTTTTTATCAAGCAGCTATTGCAATAGATACGCAAGAAAGAGCTTTTTTGCAAGGAGTGCGACCAATGGGGATGGGAGGTGCGTTTACTGCAATATGCGATGATGAAAATATGTTTTTTTATAATCCTGCTGGTATAACAGCGATCCAGAATAATCGTATTCAGATTTTCTCTTTAGGTGTATCTATTGATGAACATGTAACGAATGCTTACAGTTTTTATAATAGACATAAGGAAGATTTTTTGAATTTTAATGATCTGTCTTCGCAACAACAGGAAGATTTTGTTAACGAAATTTATGATAAAATGCTAAGTTATCATCCTAACGTACTTATTTCTTTGCCAAATATATTTTTTATAAAAAGCCCAATAGATGTTAAACAAAACTCTTTAAGTTTTGGGTTAGGTATTTTTTCTTATGCTCAAGCTACTCTAAAAATTGATAAGACGTCTCTTCTGCCCGCTATAACTTATAAAGCTGAGGCAAATGGAATTGGCGTGCTTCCAGTTGCTTTTAGAATAAGTTCTTTAGAAAGAATTGGTTTGCCTGGTGAGTTATCTTTAGGCATAAATTTAAAATATATATACAGCTTAGTAAATTCTCATAGAGATCTTTCTATAAACGAGATACAAGGTTTTGATTTTGGACATAATTTTTTTAATGCAATGGGGTTTATGACAGATTTTGGTATGTTATATAGTTTAAATTCAAGATGGCGTTTTGGGCTAGATGTAATTGATATTTATAGCTCTGAATTAAAATATAAAAAAGCTAATATTAGTTTTGGTGAAAAAAAAGATGATGAATTCCAACAAGATTACATTACGCAAATAGACCCTAGTTTAAATGTTGGCTTTGCTTATCAGCCAGAAAAAATTTATTATTGGTTTGGAAATTATTGGGATTCCTATAATAAGCTTATTTTGGTATTTGACTTAAGAGATATCACGAACAAACAAGAACCTTTATCTACAACTCCTTTGAAGAAAGTTCACATGGGTGTAGAATATAAACTTACTAGATTATTGGCTTTAAGAACAGGCTTTAGTTCAGGATATCCAACGTTTGGAGTTGGGCTTGGTAACTCATCTATAAATTTCGGATATGCTTTTTATGGAGAAGAAAAAGGATTACTGCCTGGTGATAATCCTAGCTGGACTCATAAAATGATATTTTCCATACGGATATCTTAAAAAACAAAGAAAAAATATCAAATTTTGGTAAAAGGCATCAACCAAAATTCAAAAATAAATTCTTCCTTCTTCCTTTTTACCGGTCAAGTCAGGTATTTAGTTTCTCTCTATTTAAATATAATAATGCAGTAAATTTAGCAAAAATGAGATTAAAGAGGTAATAGTGTAAGAGGGTGTTAAATCATAAATAATTTATTAAGAGGAATATAAGTGTGTTTGTAAAAAGCTCAACATTTGTCCT
>NZ_JAITJM010000044.1:0-29562 GCF_031278955.1 Candidatus Endomicrobiellum cubanum
TATTTATTCCTTAACATAATAATATCACTAAAACATTCGGCCTAATTCTCTTCCTTGTCCCTTTTTCTTCCTTTAATTATTTATATATGATTTTATTATTTTTATTGCTAGCTTTACAATTCCTTGTAGGGGGTTCACTTGACCGGAAATAGAAAAAAAGGAGAATTTTATTCATAAAAAGGAAAGTTTGAGGGGACCCTAATGCTCAAGTCAGGTTCTATTTAGTTAAGGCGGGACCATAAAATAGGATTTGGGATAATTGTTATAAGCGGATTGTAACGAATAATTGATTTTTTTAAGAAAATCTGCTTTAATGTATTCATAGTAAATCCTATTTTATGGTCCCGCCAAAACTATAGAAGGTAAATTAAAAAAGAGGTGCTAAAACCAATTCTCCAACGTAGACACTAAAAAACGGAGAGATAGGGATTCGAACCCTAGTTACCCTTTCGAGCAAACAGTCTTTCCAGGACTGCGCCTTAAACCGCTCGGCCATCTCTCCTCTTAAACCTATTCAATAATCAAAAATCTATAATTAAACTTCTAAAAATTATTCAAAACTTACTCCTAGACCAGGATGCGGTTCCGGGGCGCTCACCAGATGCTTTGCACTCTCCTTGTACCCTTATAATACCAAGTTAGAGAAGCCCAAAACAAAGTTATGCCTTATCTCGTCGCCGTTTGTAGAGAATTATACACAGAATTATAAAGAAAAGTCAAAAAGAATTCTGACATTTTTGTGACGCTTGTGCCAATAAAATTTAGATGAAATCTAAATGAGTAGAAGTATAAGCAATGGAGCTAAGGGGGATTGAACCCCTGACCTCTTGCATGCCATGCAAGCGCTCTCCCAGCTGAGCTATAGCCCCAATAATAATGTTAAATTCCATCAAGATAGGGATTTTATTTTAACAAAGTGCCTTATAAGCTACTTATTCTTATGCGAATCTAGACAACACTTTCTGACGAGAAGTTTTATAATATTACTCAAATTTATGCAACTTCTATTTAGCTTATAATCCTTCCATACTGGCAAGTTCCATCTGTTTTAAAAAATCTTTATTTGACTTAGAATTACATAGACGCTTTCTAAGCTCTTCCATAACTTCTATAGAATTAATTGAACTCATCCATTTTCTTATTATCCACATCTTATTTTTCTCATCTTCATTTAATAATAACTCTTCCTTTCTGGTTCCTGAACGTAATAAATCTATAGCAGGGAAAATCCTTCTATCTGCAAGTTTTCTATCCAAATAAATTTCGCAATTGCCTGTCCCTTTAAACTCTTCAAATATAACATCATCCATTCTACTGCCAGTTTCAACAAGTGCTGTACCTATGATTGTAAGACTGCCTCCTTCTTCTATATTCCTTGCAGCACCAAAAAATCTTTTTGGTCTTTGAAGTGCATTAGAATCAAGTCCGCCCGAAAGAACTCTTCCACTTGAAGGTATAGCTGTATTGTATGCTCTAGCAAGTCTTGTAATAGAGTCTAATAATACAACTACATCTTTCCCATTCTCTACTATTCTTTTTGCTTTCTCTATAACCATCTCTGCAACTTGAATATGTCTATCTGAAGGCTCATCAAAAGTTGAAGATATAACTTCTCCTTTAACAGAACGCTGCATATCTGTAACTTCTTCTGGTCTTTCATCTATAAGCAAAACCATAAGAGTAATGTCTGGATTATTTTCTGTTATGGCATTTGCTATTTTTTGCAAAAGAACTGTCTTTCCAGTTCTCGGAGCAGCATTAATTAAAACCCTTTGCCCTTTCCCAATAGGGATGAGCATATCGATAACTCTCGTAGAAACTTCTTCTTTTTTTGTTTCTAGCACTATTTTTTCATTTGGATAAAGAGGAGTTAAGTTATCAAAAAGAACCCTGTCTCTTATATGTTCTAAATCTTCTTGTCCGTTAACTGATTTTACTTGAAGTAATGCGAAGTATCTCTCCTGTTGAGCCTGAGGAGGACGAACATATCCTGCAACAGTATCACCTTTTCTTAAAGCAAATTTTTTAATTTGAGATGGAGATATGTATATATCATCTGGACCTGGAAGATAATTATAGTCTGGAGAACGTAAAAAACCAAAACCGTCCGGCAAAATTTCTAAAACACCTTCATCATAAACCAACTTATTAGCTTTTGATTGAGCTTCAAAAATTTTCGCTATAAGCTCCTGCTTCCTCAAACCTGCAACGCCGTCAAGCTTTAGATTTTTTGCAATCTCTACCAATTCTGTCATCGTGCGTTTAGACAAAACCGATACATTCATAGACCTGTCTTTTTCCATTAACTCCCTCCAGAGTTTAGAACTACTGCAATTCTCTAATTATTTTTATACAAAGAGATTATTATAAGTTGATTTTTCCTGTATGTTATATTTGAATTGATTTAAACTAACGTTTATAGATTTGAAAAATTCTTATTAAGTTATTTGCTTTGTATAAGATGGTATACTATTCTAACTTAGATGTCAATAATTTATACAAACTTATAATATTACTTCTTAACTTTTGTTCTGTGCCAGAATTATCTATAACAAAATCTGCAAGTTCCATTTTTTTTTCTATAGGCAATTGAGATTGTATTCTTTTTTTTGCTTCCTGGGCGCTTAATTTGTCTCTAAGAATAAGTCTGCCCATTTCTATTTTATAAGGCACCCATACAACAATAACTTTATCACAAAGTTTATCTAAGCCTACTTCAAAAAGAAGAGGAGCATTTATGATTATTATACTACATTCATCTCTTTTTTTAAAAACGATTTTTTTAATACGCAAAATTATATGTTTATGTAATATTTTTTCTACCTTGCATCGAGCCTCTCTATCTGAAAAAATAATATCGCCTAATTTTTTTCTATCTAAAGATCCATTTAAAAACAAAATATTTTTACCGAACTCTTTTACCAACCCATTGAAAGCTGGCAATCCTTTTCTAGTAAGCTCCTTAGATATTAAATCTGCATCTACACAATAAGCCCCTAGTTTTTGCAAATACTTCGCACTTTCACTTTTGCCAGTAGCTATACCGCCAGTTAATCCTACTATCATTAAGACCTCAAAGCTTTAATTTTAAAATATTTCATAGGCTTAAAATAATATATTACTGTGAATTTTGGCACTGTAAGACAAAAATGTAGCAGTAAGTATATGTGTTAAGGGTTTTAGACATATCCTTCTAAACTTCATACTTTTTCCATTTGACCCCAATTAGCACCAACTTTTATATCTACGGATAACGGCACACTCAACTTAACAGCATTTTCCATCTTATTTTTTATCAAAAGAATTAAGTTTTCCTTCTCTTGTTTTGGCACTTCAAAAAGGAGATCATCATGAACTTGAAGCAGCATTAAAGATTTACAATTGTCTTTTTTAAGTTCATTATAAATATTTATCATTGCAATTTTTATTATGTCTGCAGAACTTCCCTGTACAGGCATATTTAAGGCAATCCTTTCACCCGCATTTTTTATTATTCTGCTTGTGCTTCTAAGTTCAGGCATATACCTTACTCTACCAGTTATAGTACATACATATCCTGTTCTTAAAGCTTCACTTATAACTTGTTTCATCCAAAATTTCACACCTTCGTACTTTGCAAGATACTTATCTATATACTCTTTTGCTTGTAACATGCTGACATTTAATTGTTTTGCAAGTCCAAAAGGCGATATTCCATAAACTATTCCGAAATTAATCGCTTTCGATGCATTCCTTAAATTTTCTGGCAAAGGTTGAGATTCTGGAACGCCAAAAATTTCTCTTGCTGTAGCAGAATGGATGTCAGCCCCGTTATTAAAGTCCTCTACAAGCTTTTTGTCTTTAGAAATATGAGCTAAAACCCTTAAATCTATTTGAGAATAATCTGCAGAAACAAAAATTGTTTCTTCTTGGGCTATAAAAGCTTTTCTAAACTCTTTTCCATACATAGACTTTATAGGTATATTTTGTAAGTTTGGATCTGTAGAAGAAAGTCTGCCTGTAGCTGTAACAGCCTGATTAAAAACAGTGTGAATTCTATTTCCATAATAAGTACAATAATTTATTATAGGATCTATGTATGTATTTTTTATTTTCTGTAATTCTCTATACTTTAAAATTTCAGACGCAATTTTATAAGATGATAATGCTAATAATACTTCTTCATCTGTAGAATAACCAGTTTTTGTTTTTTTGATAACAGGAAGTTGAAGTTTTTCAAACATTATATTTGCAAGCTGTTTTGGAGAATTAATATTAAATTCTTTATCTGCAATTCCATATATTTCATATTCACTTTTTTTAAGTTCTGAGACTATTTGTTCATTAAATTTATGTAAAAAAGAATGGTCTACTTTTATACCAGCAATTTCCATTTCTGAAAGAACTTCAATTAAAGGCATTTCTATATTAAAAAAAAGATTATTTAATTTTTCCCCTGCAATCTTTGCCCAAAAGACATTGTAAGCACCAAAGGAACAAGAAGAAATTATGCTGGCATACTTCGCACAATACTCAATAGAAGTATCAGCAAATACTACCTTTTTTAAATTTTTAAGAAAATAACTGTCGTCTATTTGAAAATCTAAATATCTTTTTGCAATATCAAAAATATCATGTGACTCCTGAGGATTTAGACAGTACGACGCAAGCATAGTGTCAAAAAATATATTACTCAATTTTATGTTGTTAGTATTATATATGTTTCTTTCTTGTTTTAAATCGTGACCTACTATTTTTATCTCGTCTGAAACAAAAATATTTTCAAAAATAGACTTAAATCCTTTTAAAGTAATTTGCCAAGCAGTTAAGTTATTATGTCCTATAGGAAAATAAAAAGATTTTATACTTTTTTCTTGTTCTATTGATAAGCTTATTCCTACTATTTGTGTTTTCAAAAAGCCTGGCAAAGAACTTAACGTTTTTAATGAAAATATTTTCGTTTTTTGGATAAGATCAGCAATCTCAGTAGCTCTTTGAATTGAAGAAACAATTTCAAAATCAATTTTAAAAGGAGCGTTTAATTGCAGTCTTTCTTCTTTCTTTGAATTTATAGTAGTATTATTGTCTTTAGGGATAGTCGCTTTTATTAAGCTCTTAAACTCGTACTTTATAAAAAATGGAATTGCTTTATTCAGGTTTAAATCTTTAATTTCAAAATCTTTTAAGCTATAGTTTAAAGGTACATTTTTGTCTAGCTCTACCAATTTTTTGCTAAGTAGAGCATCACTTTTATATTGTTGTAATAATTTACCGACATTGCCTTTTATGTAGTAAGCTTTTTCTAAAATATTTTCTAATGTACCGTACTCTTGTACAAGCTTTACTGCTGTTTTCTCGCCAATACCTTTTATGCCTGGCACATTATCTATACTGTCTCCCATCAAAGATAACATATCTATAATTTGTTTAGGAGCAATGCCATACTTTTCTACAACCTTAGTAGTATCGTACATTATGTCTTTAGAATCATTCCAAACTAAAATATTGTCATCTTCTACAAGCTGTAAAATGTCTTTATCCCCGGTTACTATAACAATTTGAACATCATTTATTCTGTTTTGCTCTACAAGTGTTGCAATCAAGTCATCTGACTCATAACCTTCTAGTTCTACCTTTTTAATATCTAAGACATCTACCACTTCTCTTGCTATTGGCATTTGTCTTATAAGCCTTTCATCCAGAGGCTTTCTATTAGCTTTATATTCTGTAAATATTTTATGTCTAAAATTTTTTGACGGAAAATCAAAACAAACTGCCATAAAGTCTGGTTTAAAGTTATTTTTTATCTTAAATAACAGCTTTATAAAACCATAAACTGCATTAACTTGTTGATTATTGGTAGTAGTAAGAAGTGGCAAAGCGTGATAGGCTCTATGTATATATGCATTGCCATCTATTATAAAAAATTTTTTCATAAAGTTTCTAAGTAGTGGCCAGCACTGACTGCCGCTTGTGCACCATCTGAAGCTGCAGTTATTACTTGTCTTAAATATTTTTTTCTTATATCGCCGCAAGCAAAAATCCCAGTAGCAGAAGTATGCATATTTTCATCTGTAACAATATAACCTTTATCATCCAAAGCAATATTTGTAAGAAAATCTGTGTTTGGCAATAATCCTATAAAAACAAAAAGGCCATCTATTTTTATTTCTTGCGTTTCATTAGTTTCAATATTAATTATTTTTATTTTTTCTATAGAGCTTGTACCAATAATTTCTTTAGGTATACTATTATACACCACAGAAATATTATTATAAAACGACAATCTCTCTTGCAAAATTTTTGTTGCGCGCAAAGAGTTTCTTCTATGTATAATTGTTACATTTTTTGCAAACTTAGATAAATATATAGCTTCTTGAATAGCAGAATCTCCCCCACCTATAACAGCCACATCCTTATCTTTATAAAACGGAGCATCGCATGTAGCACAAAAAGATACACCTCTACCTATAAAAGCCGACTCTCCTGGAATATTCATTTTTTTTACATGCGTTCCTGAAGCTATAATAATTGTTTTTGCGTGGTAAGAATTATTTATTGTTACAACCTTTTTTATTTTACCATCTTCTATATTTGTAACTTCATCATAAACTATCTGTGCACCAAAATCTTTAGCCTGTGATTCTAACTTCACAGCAAGATCAAAACCATTTATTCCACCATTAAAGCCAGGGTAGTTTTCAAGCAAATCAGTAATGATCATTTGCCCACCACAGCTATTTTTTTCTATTAACAAAGTGGTAAGTCTTGCTCTAGAAGAATAAATAGCTGCTGCAAGACCAGCAGGGCCAGCTCCTATAATAATAACATCGTATACCACAGTTATATCCTTTTTTAGAAGTCAAAACTAAAAGAATTATACTAAATTTCTAATTTTTCTGTTAGCAATATTTTTTTACTTGTAACCTAAGTAAAGCAAAAAAAGAAATGTTAGAAATAGAAAAAAGTGTACTAAAGACAATCTTGACGCATAGTTTTTACATGCAACCATTACTCTGTCGTGGTTTAGATGGAACAAATTACAGCAATGGACAAACTTATTAGTTGTGGACTCTAGTCCATCAAAAAAACTTCTCCCAAATTTAGGTCAATAGGAACAAACAGATCCAGAGTTGTGGAAAAATTTTCTGATGAAGAATATAGACAAATACTCGAAAGTTTGTTTGAAAAATATCGCAGAATTAGTATTTTAACCAAAGGAATGGTCTTTCTATAAGCGATCAGGTCTAGTTAATGCAACAACTTATTACTGACCCTGAAATTTATGCTGTACATGGGAATTATATACCCCTACCACTAGAGGACACCATCTATAAGTTTCTTTATATCATTTTTAGGTCTAAAACCAGTCACTCTCTGGACTATATTTCCATCTTTAAATAGTATTAAACAAGGGATAGAAGAAATTTGATATTGCTTAGACAAAGACATATTTGCATCAGTATTTATTTTAACAACTTTTATTTTACCTTCATATTCCGTAGCAATTTCATCTATAACCGGAGCAAGCATTTTGCAAGGGCCGCACCAAGGAGCCCAAAAATCTACCAAAACTGGTTTATGTGAAGCCAATACTTCTTGAGAAAAATTATTTTCATTAACCTCAATTGCCATAACAACCTCCCTAACTTGCTTTTGTAACCTTAGTATATCACAATTTGCTTATATGTATATGTTGATTTATCTATTAATGCTATTAAAATTATCGCCTATTTTTAACTTTCCACCTAAAACAAAAGACCATGCAGACATTACAGATTTATTTTCTGGTTGAAGTTTTGTAATTAGTATTTTCCCTCTACCACACGCAACTATAAACCCTATATTTTTCTCTATAGAAATAACTGTTCCGTAATTGTCATTTTTAGATTCCTTGTCTATAACTTCAAATGCTAAAATTTTAATTCTTTTACCTTGCAACTCCCCTTTGTTAAATATTGAATAAACTCCTGGCCAAAGATATAATCCTCTAAGTTTATTGTATATTTCTTTAGCACTTTTAGACCAATCTATTAAACCTGCTTCCTTTTTAAATACTGGAGCAAAAGTAGGGACTCCTTTTTGAGAACTTGCTGCCACTTCTCCTTTTTTTAATAAGTCTAAAGTTTGATTCATAACATCTACACCTATAGGAATCAACTTATTAAACAAAGTTTCTGCATTATCTTTTTCTTCTATATCTACAGATTTTTGTACTAAAATGTTGCCTGTGTCTAGGTCATCTTCAATATAAAAAGATGTTACACCTGTCTTAGTTTCCTCATTGAGCAAAACATACTGCACAGGAGCTGCACCTCTATATTTTGGCAAAAGAGAAAAATGTATATTAAAAGTTCTAAATTTCGGCAAATCAAAAATATTTCTTGGTATAAGTTTGCCGTAAGATACAACAACGCCCACATCTGCATCAAAACTTTTTATAACTTCACATACATCCTGGTTAAATTTCATAGGTTGAATAAATTTTATTCCTTTTTCTATAGCAAAAGTTTTAACTACGGGACTTACAACATGATGCCCTCTTAATGCAGGTTTATCTGGCATTGTTATAACAAAAAGTTTATGTTTATTATTATATAGGCATTCAAGATAAACTTTAGATATAGACGCGGTACCAAAAAATAAAATTTTCACCAGTCACCCATTTTCCTTTTTCTTTTTATTTCTTTTTCTATTATCTTCCTTTTAAAACCTGGCAGATAATCTATAAAAAGCTTTGCATCCAAATGATCTATTTCATGTTGAATAGCTACTGCAAAAAAACCTTGAGCACAAACTTCTTTTTTGTTACCATCTAAACCTGTATACTTAGCAGTAACTTTATCAAAGCGTTTTACTTTTTCATAAAAGGAGGGAATAGACAAACATCCTTCTTCTAAATATTTTTTATCCTCACCAAAAACAACTTCGGGATTAACCATAACTATTGGGGACTTTTGTTTTTCATCTACATCTATGACACAAAGTCTCAAGAGTTTCCCTACTTGAGGCGCAGCAAGCCCAACGCCTTTTGCAAAGTACATAGTTTCTAACATATCGTTAGCAAGTAATTTTATATCTTTACTCATTTCATTAACGTTTTGAGACTTTTGCCTTAAAACTTTACTTCCATACTTCTCTATATTTAATACTGTCATAGTTATATTAGTTTAACATTTTATATTAAAAAGTTTCAATTATTTTTATATATTATTTCAAAATTATAAAGAATACTGATAAACTAAAGTGTTAGCATATAATAGAGTTGGATTTGATATAATTACTAGAACTAAAATTATTATAAGGGTTGAATATATTATGAAAAAAATACTCCCTAAAGGATTTTATGCAATAACAGACGAAAAACTGTCAAATGGTAAAGATAATATTACCGTGGTTAAGGAAATGTTAGACAGCGGAGTAAAAGTTTTACAGTATAGAGACAAATACAAACAGAAAATAGAAAAGGTTAAACAATGTGAGGTTATACGTAAATTAACAGAACAATATAATTGCCTTTTTATTGTAAACGACGATATAGATATAGCTTTAGCTGTAAAAAGTGATGGCCTTCATTTAGGGCAAACTGATTTACCCATAATAAAAGCAAGAGAAATTGTAGGCAACGATATAGTGATAGGTATATCTACTCATCAACCAAAACAAGCTTTACTTGCACAGCAAGAAGGCGCAGACTATATAGGAGCAGGGCCAATATATCAAACTTTTACAAAAGATGATGCCATGCATCCAGTAGGAATAGAATATCTAAAATTTTGTAAAGATAATATAAAAATTCCAACAGTTGCAATTGGAGGTATTAAATTTACAAATATAGAACAAGTATTCAAATGTGGGCCCAACAATGTTTGTATGATATCAGAAATTTTAATGTCAAATGATATAAAATCTACAATCAGGACAGTAAAAGAAATACTAAATGACAAAAATTATAATTAATCGTTTCAATATCCTAATTAACCTCATCGCAAATATTTATAAGACCTGTCTAAAACCCTTAACGCATATCCTTATTGCGCCAGTTTGGGAACTACTGTGTAAAAAATTTTGTGCTTATTACATGACTGACTCTGAGTTTTTTTACCTAGCATTGTCAAAAAATCCACAGCATTTATACATATTAGAGTGTTTAGAAAAATACTCAAGGCTGTCGCGATGTAGAAATGAAAACTACAATTAATTTTTTAACCAAATATTTAATAATCATTTGCATGTGAAAATTTTATTTTTATTAGTTTATGAAAGAATAATTGTGTTTTCTAACTATCTTTGTCCTTTAAAAGTTAATATTTGTAATCTTTAAACTATTTTTACATAATTTATAATTAAGGTTAAAAAGAGGTTGAGTATGATAAAATTCGCAAGGAGTTTGCCAGCAAAACTGATTTTAAGCATGTTTATTGGAATAGTAGTTGGATGTTACGTCAATAATATTATTATTATGCAAGTTGTCGTTACTATAGAAAAACTTTTAGCCTCTTTTATATTCTTTTGTGTTCCTCTTATTGTTATTGGTTTTATAACACCTTCCATTACTAAGCTGGGACAAAATGTTTCTAAAGTTTTAGAATTTGCTTTTTTGTTAGCTTACATATCAAGTATAGGAGCAGCATTTATGGCTGTATTTGCAGGATTTGAACTTATTCCTTACCTGAGTATAAGTTCTAGTATTACTCAAACAATAGAATTACCAAAAGTAGTATTTGAATTAAATTTCCCTCCTATTATGAATGTAATAAGTGCTTTGGTTATTTCTGTTCTTATTGGAATAGCTACTCGTTGGACAAAGTCTGTAACTACAATAAAATTATTAGAAGAATTCCACCAAATAATTCTTTCTATAGTTACAAAAGTATTAACCCCAATACTACCATTCTTTGTTGGCTGTACGTTTTGTTCTTTATCTTATGAAGGTATTATTACAAAACAGTTGCCAATTTTTGCAGTTATAGTATTAATAGTAATTATAGGACATTTCATTTGGCTAACTGTTTTATATGTTTTTGCTGCTATATATTCTAAAAAAAATCCATTTAAAATCTTAAAATATTATGGCCCTGCATATCTTACAGCAATTGGCACTATGAGCTCTGCGGCAACTCTTCCTATTGCACTAGAATGTGCAAGAAAGTCAGAAGTATTAGATAAAGACATGGTAGATTTTGGCATACCTCTTTTTTCAAATATACATGTTTGCGGATCTGTTCTTACTGAAGTGTTTTTTGTAATGGTTGTTTCGCAAATATATTATGGACATTTGCCTTCTGTTGGTCTCATGGGTTTGTTTTGTCTATTATTAGGAGTGTTTGCAGTAGGCGCGCCAGGTGTGCCAGGCGGTACAGTAATAGCGTCTTTAGGGCTTATTACAAGCATACTTGGATTTGACAGCAACGCAACAGTACTTGTCCTGAGTATTTTTGCATTACAGGATAGTTTTGGCACAGCTTGCAATATTACAGGAGATGGCGCTTTAACACTTATACTTACAAAATTTATTGATCATTTTAAGGTAAATAAAAAGTTAGTTTAGATAGCTCAAGGCAAGCAGAAAAAACTACATATAATTGAATATTTTTGAATAAAAATATATCATATTATTTATAAACACAAAAAAGTTTTAAAACAATAAAACTTAAATCTATCTATAACCCTTTATTTTCTAAACTAATGAGGCAGTTACATTATATGTTTAAATTATCAAACTTTTTAAAGCATTTAAAAAGTCCCTCTTCTCTTCTCTTCTCTTCTCTTCTCTTCTCTTCTCTTCTCTTCTCTTCTCTTCTCTTCTCTTCTACACTACTCAAACTATTAAATATCACTAATACTCCTAATTATGACATCTCTGGCAATAGTACTATTACTGACTCTTCTAATCCTGATTGTGGAAGAATAGATTTTTCTTCCCCTTGGCTTTCTTCTAACTTTAATGTCTCTTCTAATAACTCTCTTGTTATTCATTCTACTATGTCAGGTTACCGCGCCATCTTCGGCTCTGTTAATTTCCCTTTTGCTTCTTCTTCTGTTTCATATGGTGATTCCAATGTCCTTCTTAAAGACTCCTTTATCTGTTCTTCTAATTCTCTTACCATTTATAATGATTTAAATCACTCTTCCTTATATGGCTCTTTTTCTTTGTTAAGTAATGCTATTTCCAGTATCACTCCTTCAAATAATCTCATTAATTCTACTTTCTCCTTTACTAATAACTCTATCAACATCTCTAGCTTTTCTAATATATCAAACATCTATGGCGCTTATATATACCTTGATACTAAAAATGATTCTTCTAACCCTATCACCCTCACCTCTTCTTTTTATCTAGACAACAATTCCATTAACATCTCTTCCTATTGTAATGTATACAACATATCCGCTGCTTTCCTAGACCTAGTCTCAAACCGTGACGCTGTTTATCATCCTAGTACTATCTCTATCTCCTCTAATTCCATTTCTATTAGTTCTTCTATTTCTAACTGCAAACAAATATCCTTTGCTCAGGTATCCTTTCGTGGAGGAAATACTACTGAGGTAGATAACCTCCTCATTAATAACAACTCCCTCTCTTTTACCAACTCTGATATTGATTTGTCAACTACTAATGTTTATTTAGTTAATACTGACTATTCTAAAGATTCTATTATCCATAACACCATTACTGAAAATAACTAACCATATTATTACAGTTATTTGGGATGGACTCTTTCCTCAATAGAAGTAAAAAATGCCCTCCCTTTAAAATGATATTAAAATTTTCACTTGCTAGAATAATTCAAATTAAAAGTCAGTACTGGTGCTGTTATTTGTCCTCTCATTTAAACGAAACTACTTTGGCTTTACCAATTTGGGAACTATATCTGACTGGGGATTCTCTAAAAACCTATTTATCATTTAACATATCTTTGGATTTAAACAATATAATATTTGTATAATATACTTATTGCAATTAATAAAGAGGTCCTATGTCAAAAGTAACTTCAAAAATTTTATTGGTTTTTGCTTTTGGAATATTGCTTGGTATATGTATAAATTTTTCTTTTCTCTATTTTATCAGTATAACTAGCTCATTAATAGCGCTATTTATTTATACCTTAAAAGATGCTGCTGGCTTAAAGTACAATCAAGACAAGTATTTTATTAGTGTCTCTATTGTAGTCTATACTGCATCTTTAATATTTTCTTTAATATCTATAACTACTATTATTTTATTTATTGGGTATGAACTATTAACAAATAACAAATCTATGCAGCAAGCTAATAAACAATTATTTTCTTTTTATTTAATTATTGTATTTATATTTATTGGAAAAATGATAATAAGGTAATGTCTAATTGCGCAATGAACTATTTAAAAGAAGACACTATAGTAGCTTTATCGACCCCTGTGGGAAAATCTGCAATCGCAGTAATCCGCATGTCTGGAGACGACACTTTTGATATCTTAAATAAAGTATTTAAAACGTCTTCTAAGAAAAACTATCAAATTAAATATGGGTATCTTGTAGATGGTAATGAAAAAAAAGATGAAGTACTTTGCTCTTTTTTTTATGCTCCTAACACTTATACTGGCCAAAATTTAGTAGAAATATCTGTACATGGCAATCCTGTAATAATAAAAGAGGTTCTAAATCTTTTATATAAAACTGGAGCAAGACCTGCTGAGCCTGGGGAGTTTACTTATAGATCTTTCTTAAACGGGAAAAAAGATCTTGCTCAAGCAGAAGCTGTTTGTAATTTGATAACAAGTAAGACTGCCACATCTGCAAAAGCTGCTTTAAATAATGTTAGAGGTGTGTTTTCTACAAAGATAAAAAATATAAAAGATTCTATTACAAATCTTTTGGCTTTTATGGAAGTAAATTTAGACCATCCTGAAGAAGATATTATGTTTTTGTCTAGGGAAGAAAAATTATCTCGTCTTGAAATTTGTATCAAAGATGTAGAAGCTCTTTTAAAGAGTTATAAAGCAAGCAAAACTTTCCAAAATGGTATAAAAGTTGCACTTATTGGCAAACCTAATGCTGGAAAATCTTCTTTACTAAACGCAATTTTAGGTAAAAACAGAGCAATAGTTACAGAAATTGCAGGTACAACTACAGACACAGTAGAAGAAACTATAGATTGTCACGGAATCCCTCTTACAATAATAGATACTGCGGGCATCAGAAAACATACAGAAAACTCTATAGAACTTTTAGGACAAGAAAAAACTAGAGAAATTATTTTTTCAGCAGACATTTTAGTTTGGATTTTTGACAGTTCTTTCCCAATAGACGAAAACGACATTCAGTTAGCTAACATCCTAAACAATGCAAAATTAAGCATCCCAATAATTGGGTTATTAAACAAGTCTGATTTGCCTCAAAAGCTAGTTATTGATGAAAATTCTACCTTTTTAAATTTGCTTACTAGTAAAATAAAAATCTCTGCAAAAAAAGAAACTGGCATTTTTACACTTTTAGACGAGTTTGCAAAAATCGCAGGCATAAACAACATGCAAGACATTAACTTAATGATAAACTCCCGCCATTGTACTTTATTAAATAATGCTTTAGAAGCATTACAAAAAACAAAATTAGAACTGTCTTCAAAAAATGCAGATGAACTTGCATGTTTCCAAGCTAAAGTAGCACAAAATGCATTAAACGAAATTTTAGGTATTAACGTTAAAGAAGATATTTTAGATACTATATTTTCTACTTTTTGTATAGGAAAATAATACAAACCGTTTACGTACGGGGTTTTTAAAAACTCATATATAAAAAAGGAGAGTGTATGCTTAAACGTTTAAGTTTTGTACTGTTTACGTTATTGTTTACCGTATCTATTTTATATGCCTGCAAAATAGATAATGTCCTTGTAAAAAGCCCTTCAATGAACAAAAATATTCCTACGTTGATTATATCCCCAAACAACACAAAGGTTAAGTGCAATGTTATTTATTTACTACACGGGTATGGTGGAAACGAAAAATCGTGGATAACAATACATCCAAAATTAAAAGATGTTTCTGACAAATATAATATTATTTTTGTGTGCCCTAATGGACAAAATAATTGGTATGTTGACAGTCCTATAGATAGTAGTAGTAAATATGAGACTTTTATTTGGCAAGAACTTGTAAACTATGTAGACAAAAATTACAAAACTATTGCAACAAAAAATTCAAGAGCAATAACTGGATTTAGCATGGGAGGATATGGCGCTTTATGGATCAGTTTAAAACATCCAGACATTTTTGGGGCATCCGGAAGTACTAGTGGAGCTTTAGATATTATTTGCTCTAACTAAGTATTCCGTTGATTTAGACGCAAGTCCCAACAAAGATTTTAATATAAGCTCCGTTTTAGGTAACAAGAAAGCTCTTTGGGAAAAGTATTTCTTATATAATTTTATAAATAATATAGAGACTTACAAAATGGCAATTATTATTGACTGTGGTTATGATGACTCTCTTGTTTTTAACGCAAACGAAAAATTTCATCAAAGACTACTAAAAGAAAATATTCCTCACGACTATATAGTTAGACCAGGACATCATGATGTTGCTTATTGGGACAACGCTATAAGCTACCATATTCTATTTTTTAAAAAATATTTTGAAAGAGCTTAATTGATTGTGGGAGGTGGAGAATAGAGCACCATTCTGAACTCATAAAAAGAATAGGAGAGTTAGCTTATGAAACCTAACACAAATGAAGTTAGCTTTGTAAAGTTTAACTTTTTTTTTCTTTTGTGTATTTTTGTTCTTTGCTCAAATATCTTACTGTAATGGAGGGATTGAGTCCGTCACTAGCAAAACTATTCCTATCCATGACAACTCTACAACAATTATAAAACGGAATGAATAACGACGGTACAGTTATAGGTGGATTGATTATTAATTTTGGTAATTACGCCACTGTTACTGTAGAAGCAACCTCTCAAATTAAGGCCGACGAAGTGCGTGAAATTATTCTAGATTTTAGAAACGCAGCTAACAATAATTCCAAAGTTGTGATTGTTATATTCGTTCTTGTTTTTTACAAAAAAACACAAACAATGTGTACTGATATAGCTTTAGACGTGATAAAATATTAACTAATTTAACCCTCAGTTAAACTTACATAAACAAGCACAACAATGTAATTATTTTGTATGGGGTGATGTACCTATATATTTCTCAAATAAACATTATAGGAGACGATTAAGTTCTATGAAATTTGTAAAGACTAATTTATTGATGTTGTTGTGTGTATTTTCTCTTACTCAAATTGCAGTTAGTAGCTCAGACTAGTGCCTGGGAATTTTGCGCTAGTGATGATGGAGAAACTTTTATTATTAATGGCAGGAGAGAATCTTCTTTTGATTTTATTCCTGTCAATGAAGAAGGGTATGTTGAAGGGTCGTTAACTATTGAATTTAAAGAACCTCAAAAGTCTTTAACAATAAAAAAAGGTATAAAAGCTACTTTTTATCAACTAATGACTTTTGTAGCAACAAAAAGTAAGAATTTTAATAATTGAAGAGATTGTTCATCATACCCATAAATAAGAAATGATGAGGTACACGGTTAAGTGTCACTAACACCAATGGAAAAGCTAAAATGAATTCTTTGTTTTGTCTAGTAGGGGATGCGTAAAGGTTTGATTTCCAATTAAAAAACAAGCTTTTTCAGATATTACGAATCTTTTTAATTATCTGGTTAATTTTTGCGTTAAAGTATGGATCTGAATCCATTTTCTCTTTTATTTTATTACAAGCATGCATTACCGTTGAGTGATCTCTTCCGCCAAAGGCATCCCCTATAGCGTTTGTTGAAAATTCATCGGTTAATGTGCGAGCTAAATACATAGCTATTTGTCTTGGAAAAGCAATAACGTCTGTCCTTCGTTTTGATTTCATATCTTTAATATCAAGATTAAACTCGTCTGCAACAACTTGTTGTATACTTTCTATTGTAATACGCGCAGAATTATCTGCTTTTATAATGTCGTGTAGTATCTTCTGGACAGAATCTACTGTAAGAGGCGTCCCTGTAAACAAAGAAAATGCTGTAATTCTAAGTAAAGACCCTTCCAGTTGTCTTATGTTAGACTTAATTTGAGAAACTATATATATAACAACATCATCTGGAACATATATTTTTTCTTCTTCAGCTTTTTTACGCAATATAGCTATTCTTGTTTCCAAATCTGGAGGTTGTATATCAGCAATAACCCCCCACTCAAACCTAGAAATTAATCTTTCTTCAACACCCTCAAGCTCTTTAGGAGGCCTATCTGAAGAAACAACTACTTGCTTTTTAGAATTAAAAAGATTGTTAAACATATGGAAAAATTCTTCTTGAGAACTTTCTTTTCCCATTAAAAACTGTATATCATCTATTAATAAGCAATCTAATCCTCTATATTTACTTTTAAAAGCTGAGACCTTATCAAATCTTATAGACTCTATAAATTCTGTAACAAACTTTTCACAAGTTACATACATTACCTTGGAATTTGGAATTGATTGCTTTATATAGTTTCCTATAGCATACAACAAGTGTGTTTTCCCTAACCCTACTCCACTATACATAAATAATGGATTAAACTGTTTGCCAGGATTTTTAGCTACTGCCTCACAACAGCCATGCGCAAACCTATTAGAAGCTCCAACAACAAATCCAGGGAAAACATATTTAGGATTTATTTGATCTTTTTGAGCAACAACAGATTGTTGAACAGGCATATTAACATCTGTATGTTCTGGCGTGTCTCCTGATTTTATTATTACCTGAGCTAAATCTTGTTGCGGTTTAAATTCTAGCGCTACTCTATTACCACATTCCAAAGATATTATTTGCTCTATATTTTTTTGTTGATTTTTCGATATCCATTGAGAAAAATAAACATTTGGCACTTCTAAAGTGAAAACATTATTTTCAAAAGATAAAGGTTTTAATGGCTCTATCCATAAATTATACGTTTCTGAAGAAACAGACAATTTAATGTTATCCACAACCTTTTCCCATATACTATAAACCACTTTACTCATATAATCCCCAAGTTATCCACAAGTGTTGATAAGTTGCCAACATTATACATTTTTTATTTTAAACTTATCCAAAAAACATATTATTTATACTCGACAAATTGTATACTTTTTTATTTCCGTTGTCAAACTTAAAAAATCAGAAATATCAAGTTTTTCAGGCCTCAAAAGAGGAGATATTTTTAAGTTATCCACAATTTCTAAAGCTTGACTTTTGTTTAATCCCTCAAATGATGATACCACCTTTAAAATTGTTTTTCTGCGCATACTAAAAGAGTGCTTTATAAATTTAAAAAATAGAGGATCTGGCGCTATAGACATTTTATTTTTGAGTTTTATAACTGAAGATATTACTTTTGGCTGAGGTTTAAAACATTTTGCAGAAACATCAAACAATATTTGACTTTCTGTATAATAAGACGTAAATATTGAAATATATGCGTAATCTTTACTGCCAGGTTTTGCCGCCAAACGAGACACAACCTCTTTTTGTAACATAAACACAGCTTCTGTCCAATTAGTTAAAGGTAACAACTTTTGAATTATTGCAGTACCAACATTGTAAGGTAAGTTTGAAATAAACTTTAATCTATTTTGCGTGGGCACTTGATATTTAAGAAAGTCTTCATTAATAATTTTTACATTCTTAATATTGTTATCTACAAAATAACAATTCAATCTATCTACCAAGTAAGAATCTATATCTATACATGTAAGAAACTTAACTTTAGGATACAAAAGTTTAGTTAAAATACCTTTGCCAGGGCCTATCTCTAAAACCTCATCATTTATTTCTAAATTCAGAGCATTTACAATATTATTTGCAATGTTATTATCAACTAAAAAATTTTGTCCATATTTTTGTCTCATTTTGACATTATTACATATTATTAAAACTTTCTAAAGAGTCTCTTTAATTTGTACGGTTAAAAATTTTTAGCTTTTTAAACCTGATAATCTATGGTTTATAAAACTGTGAATAACTTTTAAAAAATTGTATAATTAATTTGCTTGGTAAAACTGTGAATAACTTTTGAACTTTATTAACATATTTGTTATAACAATCTTTTTTCGAATTTATATTGATAAATATAGTTTTTTTAGGTTATTATTAAGTTATCCCCAATATCCAGGACATTATTATTACTATAACTAGTTTTTCTTAGAAACTATGGAGGAACAAATGAAGGTAATTTGTGGAAAAGATGAGTTAATGAAGGGCATACAGATAGTGTCCCCTGTAGCATCATCCAAAAGTACACTTCCTGTACTGTCTAACATTTTGTTTGAGACAAGTGTTGATAAGATAAAACTTTCATCAACAGATTTAGAGATAGCAGTGCAGTGCTATATTAAAGGGGAAATCGTAGAAGAAGGAGCTATAACAATACCTGCTAAAAGATTTGCTGATATAATAAAAGAACTTCCTTCTGATCAAGAAATAGAAATAAAAGCAGATGATACAAATCAAATTAATATAAAGTCAGGTAAGTCTAGATTTAACCTTATGGGAATTTCCCAAAAAGAATATCCTGTAATACCTGATTTTCCAAAAGACAACAATATAATTATAAAAAAAGACGCTTTTACATCTATGGTAAAAAAAACCATCTTTGCAGTATCTAAAGATGCGCAAAGGTATGTTTTAAATGGAGTTTACATTATAATAGAAGACAATAAATTAAAAATGGTCTCTACAGATGGAAGAAGGCTCGCCTATATAGAGGATAATAATGTACAAAGCAATGTAAAAGGCAAAGCTATAGTACCTGCTAAAGCTATGACAGATATCTTGAGACTTTTAACATCTGATATACAATCAGATACAATAAAACTTGGACTTACAGAAAATCAAATAGCTTTGGATATGAATGGTGTTACATTTTTATCTACATTAATAGAAGGAACATTTCCTAGTTATGAGCAAGTAATACCTAAAACAAGTGAAACGAAAATCAAGTTAAATGTTAAAAACACATTAGCAGCTGTAAAGCAGATGGCTTTACTTACAGCTGATAAGATATCTTCTGACAGATCTGCAGCAATAAAATTTTATTTTAGTCCAAATACCTTAAAAATTTCAGCTTCAACAGCTGGTTTAGGATCTGGTGAGGTCGAATTAGAGGTTGAATATCAAGGGGAAAATGAAGAGATAAATTTTAATCCTAACTTTGTAAAAGATGTTTTGCAAAATATAGAAGAGGAATTTATTATTTTTGAGTTTAAAAATGCTTTAAATCCTGCAAAACTTTCTCCGGAGAATAATCAAAATTATATTTGTGTTATTATGCCAATGAGGATGTAGTCTATGGCATGGACGCAGGCTTATGATATTATTAGTGCCCTAAAAAAAAAGTTTGGTCTTGAAAATGAATTTTTTACCATAACTAAAGTATGGGCAAAAGAAACAGGAATAGACGGAATAGATGTAATAGGCTATAAAGATGGGACGATATTTGCTAAGACGCAAAGCTCAGTAGCTGTCTATGAATTTAACTTACGTAAAAAAGAAATAATAAGAAAATTAAACCAATATGTTGGCAAATCTACGATAAAAGACATTAAAGTAAAGATAGTATAAAGATGTAAGTCCATCTTAACTTTGAAAGGTTAGAGCAGGTAATAGTTTTAACACCACCCCTTGTTTATGCGTTAGCTGAGGTGGCACCTTACTTGACTGGTATTAAATTGGTAATTATGTATAGGGGCTCTTTTAAAAACATTAGGAAGGAGTATTCATGATAAACGAAGAAGCAAAAAACGATGGTTCTAAAAAGACAAATTATGATGCATCAAACATCCAAATTTTAGAGGGTCTAGAAGCAGTTCGTAAAAGACCCGCAATGTATATTGGTTCTACAGGTGAACAAGGCTTGCATCATCTTGTTTATGAAGTTGTGGATAACTCAATAGACGAAGCATTGGCAGGCTATTGCAAAAATATTGAAGTTACAATACATCCGGACAACTCTATAACTGTTTTAGATGATGGAAGAGGAATACCAGTAGATCCTCATCCAGATCCTAAATATAAAGGTATATCAGCTTTAGAAATAGTGCTTACAAAGTTGCATGCTGGTGGAAAATTTGACAAAGATACTTATAAAGTTTCTGGTGGACTTCATGGTGTTGGCGTGTCTTGTGTAAATGCTTTGAGTGATTCTTTAGAGGTGGAAGTTTATAGAAATGGGAAAAAATATCAACAAAAATATTCTAGAGGTAAAGCTTTAGGACCTGTAGAAGAGATTGGTGTTACAGGGCAAAGAGGTACGAAAGTAACATTTCATCCTGACGCAGAAATTTTTTCTGTAACAACCTATTCTTTTGATATTCTTACAAACAGGCTTAGAGAACTTGCGTTTTTAAATGCTGGTACACATATAAGAATTGTAGACGAAAGAGACGACAAAGAGCACATTTTTGATTACGATGGAGGCATAAAAACTTTTGTACAGTACTTAAATACAAATAAAAACGTTATAAATAAAGAACCTATTTACTTTGCAAAAGAGAAAGAAAATGTTGTTGTAGAAGTTGCTATGCAATATAATGATTCTTACAACGAACATGTGTTTACTTTTGTAAACAATATTAACACAATAGAAGGTGGAACACATCTGTCCGGGTTTCGTTCTGCTTTAACAAGGTCTGTAAACGAATATATAAAGAAAAATGAAATATCTAAAGTTAAAGATTTAAAGCTTTCAGGAGATGATGTTAGGGAAGGTTTAGTAGCTGTTATTTCTACAAAAGTGCCAAACCCACAATTTGAAGGACAAACCAAGACAAAGTTAGGGAATTCTGAAGTTGAGGGAATAACCCAGTCTATCGTAGGGGATGCGTTAACAATATTTTTGGAAGAAAATCCAAGTATAGCAAATGCCATTTTAGATAAAGCTGTAAATGCCGCTGAAGCCAGAGAAGCTGCAAGAAAAGCAAGGGAGCTTACAAGAAGAAAAGGGGCTTTAGATTCGGGTTCGTTGCCTGGTAAACTTGCAGATTGTTCTGAAAGAGACCCTCAAAAAACTGAGCTTTTTATTGTTGAAGGAGACTCTGCAGGAGGATCTGCTAAACAAGGGAGAGACAGATCTTTCCAAGCTATACTTCCTTTAAGAGGTAAAATTCTAAATGTTGAAAAATCTCGTCTTACAAAAATGCTTACTAATGAGGAAATAAGAACTTTAATTACCGCTATAGGTGCTGGGATTGGAAAAGCTGAACAAGATTTTAACATAGATAAGGTCAGGTATCATAAAATTATTATTATGACAGATGCCGATGTCGATGGTGCTCATATTAGAACATTGCTTTTGACATTTTTCTATAGACAAATGCCGCAGCTTATAGAGAGAGGTTATGTATATATTGCCCAACCGCCACTATATAAAGTAAAAAAGGGTAAAAAAGAAATGTATTTAGACTCCGAAGAAAAGTTAGATAAATTTTTATTTTCGTCCGCTCTTGAGGGGTTAGAAATGTCTTTAATAAGCGATGGGAAAGTAATAAAAGATATAGATTTTAAGACTTTAAAAAAGATAGTAGAAAATATCAGCGAATTGGATACCTTGTTAAAGAAAATTCAAAGAAAAGGCGTGACCTGGGAAGACTATCTTAAATTTCACGCTCATGACAGAATACCTATCTATAGAGTAATTAAAGATGGGAAAGTTGAATATATTTATTCTGATCAAGATTGGAAAGAATTTAAAGAACAACTTCTTGCAAGACGCAGAGAATTGCTTACTTTGCAAGGAGAACTTGCAGAAATTACCGACAATTTGCAAGCTGACGAAATTGTACCAGAGTACAAAGATTTGTGGGAGTTAGCACATATAGACAAGCTTGCAAAACAGTTAGAATCTGAGGGGTTGCATTTAGAGCATTATGGTCAAACACACCAAAAGCCGGTTTATCGTTTGCAAGATTCTCAAAAGAAAGAGCATGGTGATATTTATGAATTACATTCTACAACAGAGTTAATAAATATAATAAGAGAACTTGGGAATAAAGGTGCGACAATCCAAAGGTATAAAGGTCTTGGGGAAATGAATCCTGACCAACTTTGGGAGACTACAATGGAAGTAAGAAATAGAAAGCTTTTACAAGTGAAGCTAGAAGATGCTATAGAAACAGATAGAGTATTTACGACTTTAATGGGAGATCAAGTGGAACCAAGAAGAGCTTTTATACAGACACATGCTCTTGATGTAAAGAATTTGGATATTTAATTTATACGTATAAGTACATACATTTTACTGTAAGCTGCATATGTGTAATAAAAAAGATGTTTGTTTTTGATGAAGAAATTTTGCAAAAAATTAAAACTATACATGGAATAATTTTACAAGAGGATAGAAATGTCAAGGGAAACAAAAGAAGGGCCAGCAGAGATACTGCCAGTAAGTATTGTTCCAAGAAACATTGAAGACGAAATGAAAACCTCTTATATAGATTACGCCATGAGTGTAATTGTAGGAAGAGCTTTACCTGATGTTAGAGATGGATTAAAGCCAGTGCATAGAAGAATACTCTATGCAATGAAAGAAATGGGATTAAAACACAATACTGCATATAAAAAGTCTGCAAGAGTCGTTGGTGATGTTTTGGGTAAATACCATCCACATGGAGATTCTGCAGTTTATGGTGCAGTTGTTAGAATGGCACAAGATTTTTCTTTAAGGTACCCAATGATTGACGGGCAAGGTAATTTTGGTAGCATAGATGGAGACTTTGCTGCAGCTATGCGTTACACCGAAGTTAGAATGGACAAAATTACCGATGAAATGCTTGCAGATTTGGATAAAGATACAGTAGATTTTATACCAAACTATGATGGTTCTTTAAAAGAACCATTAATTTTACCTACAAAACTTCCAAGCCTTTTAATTAACGGTTCTTCCGGTATTGCTGTAGGTATGGCTACAAATATTCCAACGCACAATTTGTTGGAAATATGTGATGCTTTAGTAGCTTTAATAGACGACCCAGAGCTTCCAGTTAGTGAAATATTTAAGTTTGTTAAAGGGCCCGACTTTCCTACAGGAGCAATTATTTTAGGTAAAGGCGGTATTAAAGAGTATATGGAAAAAGGTAGAGGCTCTGTAAGAATAAGAGCTAAAGCCGAGATAGAAGAAATAAAAGGGGCTAGAGAAGCCATAATTGTAAAAGAAATTCCGTATCAAGTAAACAAGACAAATCTTATAACATCCATTGCAGATTTGGTAAAAGATAAAAAAATAGACGGTATTTCTGACTTACGTGACGAGTCTGACAGAGAAGGGATAAGGGTAGTTATAGAAATTAAAAGAGATGCAAATGCTCAAGTTGTGCTAAATCAACTTTATAAACATACTCAGATGCAAACTTCTTTTGGTGTTATAATGCTTGCTCTTGTAAACAATAGACCTAAAGTCATGAACATTAAAGAAGTTTTAGTACACCATATTGAGCACAGAAAAGTTGTTGTTGTAAGAAGAACACAATTTGATTTGAAAAAAGCTGAAAGCCGTGCGCACATTTTGGAAGGTTTAAAAATAGCAATAGACAATATTGATGCTATTATTAAAATAATGAAAGAGTCACATGACGAAGAAGTTGCAAGAACTTCACTAATGTCTAAGTTCCGTTTAACCAAAGTACAGTCTGAAGCTATTTTGGAGATGAAAATTCGCCAATTGACAGGCCTAAAACGACAAGAAGTGGAAGATGAATACTTAGAAAAAATAAAACTCATAGAACAGCTTCGTTCTATTTTAGCAGATCCTAAAAAAGTTTTAGCGATAATTAAAAAAGAGATAGTTGAAATTAAAGATGAATATGGCGATAAAAGAAAAACGCAAATTCAAGCTGCAGAAGCAGACTTTAACATTGAAGATTTAATTCAAGAAGAAGACGTTGCGGTAACGATGTCGCATACAGGTTATATTAAACGTATTCCTCTAGATACTTATAAAGCTCAACATAGAGGAGGACGAGGAATAACTGCGATGAACACAAAAGAAGAAGATTTTGTAGAAAACTTGTTTATCACAAACTCTCATTCTTACATGTTATTTTTTACCACTAGAGGCAGACTTTACTGGACAAGGGTTTATGAGATACCTGAAGGGGCTAGAACTTCTAAAGGTAAAGCGATAGTGAACCTTTTGCAATTGCAAGGTACAGAAGAAAAAATAACAGCAGCAATTCCTATAAGATCATTTAATGCTAGAGATATTAGGGAAGAGTACTTGCTTATGTGTACAAGAAAAGGAACAATCAAAAAGATTGCTCTTGAAGAGTTTAAAAATCCAAGAAAAGGCGGGATAATAGCAATTAAGCTAGAAGATGGAGATATTTTAACGCAAGTAAAAGCTATAGAAAAAAATCCAGAAGTTATAATCGCAACTAAAAAAGGTATAGCTATAAGATTTAAAGAAAGCGATGTGCGTGCAATCGGTAGGAACGGTATGGGCGTAAAAGGAATATCTTTAGAAAAAGATGATGAAGTGATAGGCATGGAAGTACTTGCTCCAGAAGATATTTTCTTGTCAGTATCGGAAAATGGGTATGGAAAAAGGACTGAAGTTGGTAAATACCGTTTGCAAAGAAGATCAGGGCATGGTGTAATAAACATGCAAGCCACAGAAAGAAATGGTAATGTTATAGGCATAAAAAAAGCTAATGCTAATGAAGAAGTGATGATAATGACAAAAGAAGGGATTACAATTAGGCTTAGAGTCAATAGTATTTCTGTAATAGGTAGAAATACTCAAGGCGTAAGGCTAGTAAAACTTGGGCAAGATGATAAAGTTGCCGCATTAGCTTCTGTAATAAAAGAAGAAAATGAACAAGAAGCGCAAGATGCTGTGGAAACAAAAGACTTGCCTGAAGATGAGTAAAAAACAGTATGCATATCCTTGCAGTGATTTTTTTGACAAAGCAAAAAACGTAGCTGTGCCGAATAACGCACAAGTAAAGGCATGGGTCAAGGATTTTAAAGAACCCCAAATAGTATAGATAGCAATTGTAGAGTTTGACTTGCCCGGTAGTAGGTAGAAAGAAATTATTCATGAAAAAGTAAATATAGGGGAACGCTACTGGTCAAGCCAGAAATTTTAAATATCCCAAATAGAAATTGCAGTTGCATTAGTAAACAATGGTTGTTGTGTAGGTGTTAAACAAATTAGATTTCCATGCTTGACATGCTCTATTTTTGAGAAAGTTTTAAAAACTTTAGTGTCGTCTAAAGTTGGCGTAGAGGTTTTTTTTATTTCTATTGGGTAAAAATATCCATCTTTGTATATAAGCAAATCAATTTCGTTTTTGTCGGAATCACGATAATAATATAAATCTGCTGAGACCGCATTGTGTTTATATGATTTTATGATTTCGCTTACAACAAATGTTTCAAAAAAAGAGCCGGCTGCGATACCTATTTCTAAAGCTTCAGGGGTAGTCCAGCCAGCAAGATATGCTGCAAGACCAGTATCCATAAAATACATTTTAGCTGTTTTTGTTAATCTTTTTGTTGTGTTTTGAAAATATGGTTGTAGTAAATATACAAGTCCTGAAGTTTGTAAAACAGATAACCAATTTTTTGCAGTATTTACAGCAATCCCTACGCTTTTAGATATGTCTGTTAAATTAAGCTCTTGGCCAGTTCTTGCTGCTAATACTTTTAAGAATGTAAGGAATGAAATCTCATTACTTATGTTTATAATTTGGCGTACATCTCGTTCAATATAGGTTTGTATGTAAGAGTCATAGAATATTATTCTGTCTCTTTCGTTTTTATTTATAACCTCAGGAAATGATCCCTGCCATATAATTTTAAAAGTTTCTTTAGAGTTTTTGTAATCTAAAATTCTTTCTCTATCTTTTTTGGGTAAAAATGGTTTTTGCAAACTAGGTTTATCTTGCAGCTCATACAATGAAAATCCAAACATATTAAGTATTGCAACGCGCCCTGCTAAACTTTCAGTAACACCTTGCATCATATTAAACGATTGAGAACCTGTAAGCCAAATCCTCCCATATTTGTTAGAAGAGTCAACAATCATTTTTATATAACTAAATAGTTCAGGAGCATATTGAATCTCATCAATACAAACAGGCGGAGAATATTCTTCCAGAAATCCTTGAGGATCTGTTTTTGCTTGAATTAAAAATGAAGGATTGTCCAAGGTAACATATTTTCTTTCAGGCGTTGATGTGTTTTTTAATAATGTAGTTTTCCCTACTTGTCTTGCTCCGGTAACAAGCAAAACTTTAAAAGATTTAGAGATTTCTAAAATAGCATTTGTAAGAGTTCTTTTTTTATCCATATAGTCCTGTCCTTAAGTACACTACATAATATAATAACATATCATAAAATCTGAAAATTTGCAATAACGCTGCAAATTTTCAGATTTTATAAAAAGATATTTATTTTTCAAAAAGAGTTTTATACGGATGTTTTGCAAGTAAATTTTTTACAAAGTAAGACAAAAAAGCAAAATTTATAGAGTGATAAGAGCAAGTTTCAAATATAACAAATATTGTTTAATACAGCAGTGTCGAGTATATATTAGAGTTTTAGACAGCCTCCTCTATTGTTGCTACCTGACTTGACCTTTTGTTCCCCCAAACCACCTTTTTTTCGTTAAAACGGTCAAGTCAGGCGCTAATACGATATATGTAGACAATATTCGCGTAAACTTCAGTCTAATATATGTTTTAGACAACAAAAAGTCAGGCCAATAAAATGTTGTGTACAACATAAAACCGGTTTGACTTTTATTGTTTGTTTGTATATAACAAATAGGTAATTTAAAGTTTAGAGGTTTAAAAAATGCAAAGATTTGCTTTTAAAAAGTTGATTTCTTGGAAAAATAACCCAAACAGAATGCCCCTGATTATAGATGGTGCACGTCAAGTGGGCAAAACTTGGCTGATGAAAGAGTTTGGAAAAACGCAATATGAAAACACTGTATACGTAAATTTTGATGTTGAACCGTCTGCAAAAGCTTTTTTTGCAAGCGACTTAAAGCCAGCAAACATTATTCGTTCTTTGGAATATAAAGCAGGTTTTAAAATTATACCCCAGAAAACGCTGATTATGTTTGATGAAATACAAGAATGCAACCGTGCACTAGGAGCTCTTAAATATTTTTGTGAGGACGCACCTCAATATCACATTATTTCTGCTGGTAGTCTTTTGGGTGTAGCTATGCACGAGGGAGATTCTTTCCCGGTAGGTAAAGTTGACAGGGTTGAACTTTTTCCCTTGAGCTTTGCGGAATTCTTGCTTGCTGTAGGGGAAACACGTTACCAACGAATGCTTGATGACAAAGCGTTTAACAAATTTGAAATTATAGATAAAGATTTAACCGTTCTTTTAAAGCAATATTATTTTGTAGGAGGTATGCCACGCGCTGTTAAGATTTTTGTTGAAACAAAAGATTATGAGAAAGTTCGAGAAACACAAAGAACAATTTTGCGTGATTACGAGAGTGATTTTTCAAAACATATTGATGTGCCGTCTATCCCCAAAGTTGGAATGATTTGGGATTCCTTACCTAGTCAGTTGGCAAAAGAAAACAAGCAATTTGTTTATAGCGATATGAAAAAAGGTGCAAGAGCAAAAGAATTTGAAAGCGCACTTTATTGGCTACAAAAAGTTGGTTTAATATATAAAGTTAGCCGTATTCAAACACCCTCTTTGCCTTTAGATTCTTACGGCAAAGAGCAATTTAAACTCTATATGTTAGATGTAGGTTTATTTTCTGCAAAATCTGGGTTAGCTTTGCAAACACTTGCCGAGCCAGACCCTGCGGTTTTTAACCAATTTAAAGGTGCTCTTACTGAACAATTTGTTTTACAGGAATTAAAATCTTGCCCTTTTGATAGCAGAATTTTTTATTGGGCAAACGATAAAAGCAAAGGTACAGCAGAAGTTGATTTTTTATTTCAATATAATGGTACTATTATCCCTCTAGAAGTTAAGGCAGAACGCAATTTGCAAGCGAAAAGTTTACAGACTTATATAAAATATTTTGCACCAAAATACGCTATCAGAACATCTCTTGGGCACTACGGCAAACACGGTGGGATTTGGGATATCCCTTTGTATTTAATAAAAAACTTTGCAAGTATTATTTTATAAAAATTGTTTTTCTTCTCTCCTCTAATGCGTATAATTATTGTGGTTTTTAGGGAAAAATAAGAAGTTCGTTACTTCAATTCTTGTTCTATTTTTGATTTTACTTCTAATGCGAACTTGTAATACTCTCTTGCTTCTTCTTCTCTTGGGGGATTGTAATCATCCGGGTATCAACTTTTTCATATTTTCTGTAAATTTCTATTATAAAATTTATGTCTAAACTCAAATCTTTAATTTTTAAAATTTCTTTATAAAGAAATTTTAAATTATGTGTTTTTTGTAATTCCCATCCATGCTCTATTAAGAAACCTTTAAAATATTTTTCTATTGCTTGTTGACAATGAGATACAAATATCTCTCGTTGGGCAAAATTCGCTTTTTAGTAACTCGCGCGCAATCTCTAAGTCGTCTTTTGCGTAATCTACCCA
>NZ_JAITJM010000023.1:0-5767 GCF_031278955.1 Candidatus Endomicrobiellum cubanum
AAAAAAGATAATAGAAATACCAGTCTCATAACACATTAAATTCCAATACTGTGCAGTTAATTTTACAAAGAAACCATTCTTTATATATACAATCACATATAACAATCAATATCCTCATCAGTTTCTATTAAATATCTACCTCTCTACAAAACATAATATACATTATAGGACATTTTTAGTATCTGACTTGACTGGTAAAAGAGAAAAAAGAAGTTTGTGGGAGAACCCTAATGACAAGTCAGGTTTATTTATAAATACTTAAAACTTAAATTTTGCCTTGATTAATGGGAAGGAAATTTAAATAGTGAATATACTGGTTATAGGTGCAGGTTATGTTGGACTTACTATGGCGGTTTGTTTTTCAGAGCTTGGGCATAGTGTTATTTGTATTGATAAGCAGAAAAATAAGATAAATGCTCTTTTAAAAGGCAAGTTAACAATATTTGAAAAAAATCTTGATAAGCTCCTTATTAAAAATTTGAAATCTAAGAGATTAGAATTTGATATTTCAATGAAAAACGTAGTAAATGCAGATGTTGTAATGATATCAGTTGGTACGCCATTTGATGATAGTTTAAATAGGTATGAACAAAATGCTATATATTGTGTCGCTAAAAATATAACTAAATTTATTAATAAATATACAATCATTGTAATCAAGTCTACTGTAGAAGTTGGCACATGTGATAGAGTGGAACAGATTATAAAAGAAGCTAATCCAAAAGCTGACTTTGACGTTGTATCTATTCCAGAATTTTTACGAGAGGGGTCTGCTGTCTATGATTTTTTTAATCCTGACAGAATAATTGTGGGTACAGAATCTCAACATGCAAAAGACGTTATAAAAAAACTATATAAGCCTTTTAAAAAGAAAAAGTTTGTGTTTACATCAAGGTGCTCTAGTGAGCTTATTAAGTGTGCCAGCAACTCTTTTCTTGCTATGAAAATTCACTTTATTAACGAAATGGCAGACTTTTGTGAAAAAGTTGGTGGTAATGTATATGACGTTGCTCATGGAATGGGACTAGACAAAAGAATAGGTGTTGAGTTCTTAAAAACAGGGCCTGGCTATGGCGGAGGATGTTTTCCCAAAGATACTAAAGCATTAGCGTCTTTAGGAAAACGAGTAGGAGCAAATTTTAATCTTATAGAGGCTGTAATTTGTGGTAACGAAAATAGAATTAAGAGTTTTGCTACAAAAACTTTAAGCTTTGTTGAAAATATAAAAAATGCAAAAATTGCATTTTTAGGACTTGCTTTCAAGAGCGGTACAGATGATTGTAGATTTTCTCCTGCTATAGATATTGTTTTGCACCTTATAAACAAAGGAACAAAAGTTTGTGTATATGACCCTGCTGCTACGAAGAATGCAAGGAGTGTATTGAAAACTAAAGTTTCGTATGCAAAAAATGAATACGAAGCTGCAAAAGATGCAGACATAATGGTTTTTGCTACTGAGTGGAAGCAATTCAGGTCTCTTGATTGGGCTAAATTAAGCAAGATTGTCAATAGTAAAATTATATTTGATATGCGAAATATTGTAGATAGACAAGAAGCATTAAAATATGGATTTGAATGTTATAAAACAGGTTGTTAGATAATAAAGGCCTATTATAAAGATTATGTGGAATAAACGATTTATATGTTTAAAATAAGAGCAGTAATATGACTACTCCAAAAGTTTCAGTAATAATACCAGTATATAATACAGAGAAATATTTAAAACAGTGTTTAGATAGTGTTTGTAATCAAACACTTAAAGATATAGAGATAATATGTGTAAACGATGAATCAACAGATAGCAGTTTAGATATTTTAAAAGAGTATGCAAATAAAGATAATAGAATAATCATAATAAATCAAAAAAATTTGGGAGCGGGCAGTGCCAGGAATAGTGGACTAGAAATTGCCAAAGGGCAATATATTGCTTTTGTAGATTCTGATGATTGGATTAATTTGAATATGCTAGAAAGCTTATACAATAAAGCAGAAAAAACTAATTCTGATATAGTACTGTTTTCATATAAATACTATTATGATAATTTAAGATTGTTAGAAAAGTTTAAATACTTTGATACGAAAGTACTAAAAGGATTGGAAGTTTTTTCTTATAAGGATAGTATCGAGGATATATTTAAAGTTTTTGACCCTAAGGTCACAATAAAATTTTATAAAAAATCGTTTGTGATTAACAACAAATTAAAATTTCAAAATTTATATACTTGTAATGATGTTTTTTTTAGTTATGCTTCAGCAGTATTTGCGAATAGAGTTACATATACTGATAATTATTTTTATATTTATAGAATAAATCACGTTAAAAAAGCAAGTAGAGGAATTTATTGTGATAATATATTTAAAGTTTGCAATGAGCTAGAAAAATTATTTATATACAAAAAACTTTTTCCAATTCTCGAACAATCGTTTTATATTAAAATGAAAGGGCACATGGTATACGAATATTGCCATATTAGGTGTAGAAAATTAAAGAAAAAATTTATAGAAAAAATACAAGTACAATATTATGAGAAATATTTTAAATTTTTTTTTGATGGTAGCGATTTAGATTTAGCTATATGTGGCACATTGAGAAAAATATTTTCTGTACATTATGGAAATAAGTATAAAGTTATAATAATATTTGGATTAAAGATTAAATTTCAGACAAAAAAAGGTTGTTTAAAACTTTAGAAGGCATTTTTAATCCATTAAACCAAAGGAGAAGCATAAATGAAAAATCTATTACGTCATATTTGGAGAATGTTGTTGAATCCTGTCTTTAGGGAGATTAACGAATTAAATTCAAAGTTATGTCAAGTATTGTCTAAGCTTGAATCTATTGAAGTTTCAATGGGGGGGGGGGGTACACATAGGACAGTTATTGATACGCAAAATTTAAGATTTTGTCCTGCTTGCAATAAAATCTCTGAATTTCTCCCAATGGGTGTAAATCCTAGAAAAAATGCCAAATGTCCTTTCTGCTATTCTCTTGAGCGAGGGCGCGCATTATGGTTATATCTCCAACGAAATACAAAAATCCTAGATGAAATTTTTGTGAATAAATTGGAAGTGTTGCATTTTGCCCCTGAAAGGTTTTTTTACGATAAATTCTCCAATTGTTCAAAGGTGAATTATTTCCCGGTGGATTTTAATCCCAAATTCAAAGGCATAAGAGATGTTGTAGACATACAAAAAATCCAATATGAGAATGAAAAGTTTAATATTATTATTTGTATTCATGTGTTAGAGCACATACCTGATGACAATACTGCAATGAAAGAGTTGTTGAGAGTGTTAAAAAAAAGTGGTGCAGCTTACATTATGGTGCCAATATCTAAATCTTACTCAACAACCTTTGAAGATTCTGCACACTCCACTCCAGAATTAAGGCTAAAACATTATGGACAGTCTGACCATGTTAGGCGATATGGCATGGATTTTGAACAACGATTAGTTAATGCGGGGTTTACTGTAAATACTATTAAAACAGAAGAATACTTTTCCGAGCGAGAGAGAGCTATATATGGCATAATACCAGACTATATTTTTGAATGTAGTCATTGAAAAGGTACGCCGTTTTTAGCAGAAAAATACTGACTTGACCTGTAAAAGGATAGGGGGAACCCAAATACTATATACACTAAAAATGTTTAGACTGTCGGACTAACCCTAATGCTCAAGACAGGGTACTATGAGGGGGAGGGTTAATCTCTTAAGTTTTCTAATATACAAAGTTTAAATTTTTTGGAATTATGAAATGTTTTTAACAATATTTTAGATATAGGGTCTGCTAAACAGATAAAATGTCGTTCTTCTGTATCTGCTGATATCTTATTCTTGTCGCCTGCATTTTCATCATCTCCATCACCAGGACCAGCCAAAACAGGAACACTCATCAACATTACAAAAAACAAAACACAAAAGTAGAAAGATCTCATGATTTTTACCTCCGTACATTTAGATTTTTCGCACAAGAGTTTATCGATTTTCAGCATTTATTATAAATTTTAAGTTTTTTATGTTAGGAAACCTTTTTCTTACAGGGTTAATAGGTGGAACATAAGTACTTTCATCTATACATTCTTCTTGTGCTTCTTTTGTAGATTCTCCTGACTTGACCATTAGGATTTGTTCAAGTTTTATGCAAGCTAACATGTTGTCTGCTTGGGCTGATGATATTTTTATTGGTAACTGAGGAGTTGCATGGTATTCAGGTTGTTCCACTTGCGCTGATTCAGGCTTTACTAAACTTGGTCGGCAAGCTGCTCCTTGCATTTTTTGGGTAGGTTGTGGCGGGGGTATCAGTAGTTATTTCATCTGTCTCTTTTGGAATATCGGAAAAGCCACTGGTTGTTAATAGATTAAAAATGATCATGCCAAGCAGAACTCTCTTTTGCAAATTTGGCATAAACGCCTCCTTTCGCACAAAAGAATTAAGGAGAATTAAGGCCATTCCATCACCAAAATAAATAGCCTAATTTGTAAATTTTGGCAATATTCCTAAAATAATACTCAAAATAAATCAACCAGATATAACGCTAGCATCAATCAGCTAAATAAAAGCATAAACTTATTGCAGATTATTTATATTTATAAATATAAATTTTAAAAATATTAATAATTTACTTTAAAGAGACAGAAAAGTAAATTATTATAGCGTACTTAACATAATGTATATTATCGGACACTTTATTTAAAATTTTTTTAGCGAAAAAATCACCCGGTTTCATGAACCGCGAAAAATCGCCATCACAAATGCGCTGATATACAGCGCTTGCGTATAAATGGTTTTTACTTAAAAGCACGTTGTCTTTTAGTTGCGCTTTATAAGAGTCGCGGCATATCGCGTCTAAACCATCGAGAACAGCATATGCTTTATCTCTTATCGCGAAAAGAGTTAATCATGTCAACAACATGATTCTTTCTTAACATCGCAAAGTGCGGTCGTTTGCGAGCTTGTTCATCATAAGCCGAAGAATCAACGTTCCTTCTATTATATTTTCTTTTAAAAATATCGCCAAACTTTTGACCATTGCGATGAAGAGACTTTAGCTGACGCCTTACATACAGCATCTCTATTTTTTTCTAAAAGAAAATAGTCTTGTTCAAAGCTAGGACTATCAACGGTCTCAAAAATAATATCTCTAAGCTCTAAGTATAAGCGCGAATGAGAACATCTATGAGTAAAATTGTTATAACGTTTATCGTTTTTATCTACGGTAAAATTAATATTCTCTTCCCAAACGCGCAGTTTGTTTCATTTTAAACGTCATTTTAAGGGTGTTGCGCCTGAAAAGCTTAGTAAAATAGTCACTAGAGATAGTGGCTATATGGAATATATATATGAGCTAGCTACACCTATATATAATACGGGAAAACGTTCAAAAATATTAAAGATATAGAAATAATAGGCAACAATGATAAAACAGCAGAAAAGAAAGAATCAAAACTAGCCGATGGTTTTGCAAAAGATAAAGAAATTATTGATGAATCATTTAATTATTTCTCAAACATAGAATCAGAAAATTCCGAGACCGAAATACCTTTTCAGTTCACACGATTTTATCACATGACAGTGCCGCGATATTAGCTTTAGTAATGATTATTTAAATAAGCTAGTTGAAAGGTTAAAAGCAGTAGACCCATACAAGATAGTCTTGTTTGGGTCTTACGCTAAAGGTATCGCTAAGCCTGATAGCGATATTGATTTGCTGGTTATATTAGACAATGATAAATTAACAAAAGGGGACGAAAATCTTTGGCGCGA
>NZ_JAITJM010000056.1:0-10754 GCF_031278955.1 Candidatus Endomicrobiellum cubanum
ACACAATCGGATTCAATTTAATTGGTAATGTATATTGTTTTCTATGAAAATCTTCAATATTTACCGCATTTTTACTTGATAAAAGGCTATCTTTGGGAACAATTCTTGCAAGTTCATCAAGTTTTTTATAAATAGCCGTTCCACCTTTGAAATATGCTTTAAGTTCTTCTTGCTTTTTGCTAAGCTCTTCTAAACAAAGGCAAACATAGTAGTCCTTTTCTAAAATATCAAGGTTGATTTTTGTTTCATCGTTGATAAGCCTTAATATCTCGGCAAAATTTTTTTTATCTAAATGCAAATTCATATACTCTTAACTCCTAACTAAGAGCATATCGCTCATTTTTTCAATAGTTCTTTTGCTTGCATTGCGTTTTTTAGCAATGGTATAAAGCATAGCAAAATCAAGGCTATTGGTGGTAAAATAACCATATATTGCGCGCGCAGGGTTATCAACTTCAACTTGAATATTTTCTTTATTTTCTATCACATCAAGAAGTTGCTGATAGAGGTAGTTGTTTGTATCAACTTCAATTTTAGGATGTTTAATAATCACCCCATATTCCGTTAATCGCTTGTTTTTACCTTTGCAAACGTTAGTAACAATTTCAGTATTGCGTGGAACTTGTGTAGTTAATCCAAGACGGTTGAACAATTTACAACCAGTTATATAGCCTTGAATGTTGCCATTAGCATCTTGCAAATATTTAATTTTTATAATCTCATCATTGCCCAAACAAGAAGTTCCCCAAATTGTCTGCTTAGGCTTACAATAAATGCCACGCCCTTTGCGAACAAGCTGACCGTTTCGCATCATTCTTGTCATGATCATTTTCGCATTTCCACTAACAACTTCTTTGACATCACGAAGAAAGATAGGCGTATTTGCGTCTATTTTAGCGATATAATCTTCTACAATATCGGTATATGTCATTTTTATCACCTTGTTACCTTTGGAATAAACACTATTTATCTTTTCCCCTTATAGTAACATTATATAATTTAAACCACCGTGTCAACTATTTGTATTAAATCACGCAAAACGCATTAAAGGAAAAGACAGGAAATAAAGGGCTTGGATATTTTTTAAATTTAATGTGTTCTTTGCTATTTTGTTCTTAATACCTGACTTGAGCATAAGGGGTTCCTCCTATCTTTCCCTTTTACAAGGAGTGATACTTCTAATAGCATCTCTTAACAAAGAAACCGAGCCATATAAGGAAGAGCGATTTAAATCATTATAAATGGTAATAGAATTAGAAGAACAGATAAAGGAGTCTTTAAGAGGTACATTGGAATCACCATCTGAAACAGAAGAAGAAGCAAAAGGGAAATCAACAGAGCCGTATTTGATGTTGTTGTAACTTGGCATAGTAGAATGAATAACAAGAGAGTTATTAGAAGAGACATTAAAGTTAGAAGAAAGCCAAGGGGAAGAAGTATTTATTCTTCCACAGTCAGGATTAGAAGAGTCAGTAATAGTACTATTGCCAGAGATGGTGTAATTAGGACTATTAGTGATATTAATAGTTTGAGCAAAAGCAATCAAAGTGGAAGATAAGATAAAATCTTTATAATACCTGACTTGACCGGTAAAAGGAAAGATAGGAGGAACCCCTTATGCTCAAGGTAGGTGAAGAAATGGCTTTATATATCACGTGTTTGGTATACAAACAAAATCACTCTAAAAGCCAGTCTATAATATTGATTTGTTTTATTCCATTATGTGATGTGTTTGGTTCAAAATCTTGAGTTAACAAAAATTTGGGATTATGATCTCGCACTAAATCAAGAGAAGAAAGTTCCCTTTTAAGCGTAAGAGGATCTCTTACAGTCTCTGCCACTTGATAATATTCTGTACCGTCTATGCTTTCTGCTATAAAATCTATTTCTTTATCACCATTTTTACCCACATATACATTATATCCTCTACGTAAAAGTTCCAAATAGATTATATTTTCTAAAATGCGTCCTTTATCAGTTTTAGTATTGCCGAGCAAATAATAGCGTAAGCCTATATCAACAAGATAATATTTATCTAGAGTTTTTAAAAGCCTTTTCCCTTTTACATCATATCTATTTGCTTTATAGAGTATATAACTATCACATAAAGCATTTATATAATTTTCTATAGTTACTGGTAAAATTTTAAGACCCTCTGATACCATAGTATCGCTAATCTTTTTTATTGAAGAAATATTCCCTATATTATCAGTCATAAATTTTATTACACTTTCAAGACGGTTTATATCTCTTATTTTTTTATTCGCTATTACATCTTTTAATACTACTGTACTATATATCCCTCCAAGATAATCATAAATTTGTTTTTTATCATTATTTAAATTTAAAACATATGGAAAAGAGCTATTTTCTAAATATTGTTTAAATTTCTCAAATTTATTATCGCTAGATAACGCAGAAGAATACTCTTTAAAAGACAAAGGGAAGACATGAATCTGAACATATCGGCCCGAAAGTAAAGTAGCCCATTGACCAGACTGTATATTTGAATTTGACCCTGTGAGATACAAATCTACATTTTTTTTTATAAAAAGACCGTCAGCTGCTTTTTGAAAATCTGCAACATTTTGAATCTCATCAATAAATACATAGTTCATTTTATCATCAACAAGATGTGCATTAATGTAATCATAAAGCTTTTCCCAATTTATAAGATCTCTGTATAACGGATCTTCTAAATTGATGCTTTGTATCTGCTGTTTAAAGACTCCTTTTTTTAGAAGTTCTTCCTGGTACATTTCAAACAAAGTAGATTTCCCACAACGCCTTATACCTGTTACTATTTTTATAAGCTGCTTATCTTTAAATCCTAACAACTTATTTATATATAATGGTCTTTGTATCATACAACCTCTTTTAACATTTTATATGGTGTAATATAATATTCTTGTA
Source organism: Candidatus Endomicrobiellum cubanum (assembly GCF_031278955.1). Lineage (NCBI taxonomy): Bacteria > Pseudomonadati > Elusimicrobiota > Endomicrobiia > Endomicrobiales > Endomicrobiaceae > Candidatus Endomicrobiellum > Candidatus Endomicrobiellum cubanum. The sequence goes on from NZ_JAITJM010000056.1 coordinate 2,914, forward strand.
TAATAGCATAATTTTATAGCTCATACTTAATTTTATCAATATTTATGAATTAAAAGAAGCATTTTTATAAAGAGCTATTTCTATTTCTTCTAAAGATTTCCCTCTAGTCTCAAAAACTTTACGTTTTACAAAAAATATTGAAAGTATTGCTACACACGCAAAAGCTAAAAATAAATATGTGTCAAACTTTTCAAACAGTACAGGAAATATTAAAGCTACTACTAAATTTGAGAACCAATTTGCCAAACTTGTAACACCAGCACCTAACCCCCTAACTTTTAGAGGAAAAACCTCCCCTATAATAACCCAGGATATTGGCCCCCAAGTAAGAGCAAAAAAGAAAATATACAAACATAAAGAGACTAATGTAATATACCCTAACATGTTTGTAGAAGCATGAATATTAGTAAAAATTGAAAGAATTATAAGAGACATAAACATTCCTAAACTCCCAAAAATAAGGAGTTTTTTTCTATCTATTTTGTCCATAATATATAAAGCAAGCATAGAAACTAGAACATTTAATATTCCTATGCCCACTGTACTTAAAATTGCAGACGAAGTACCTAAATTAAGATTAACAAAAATTGTAGGAGCATAATAAATAACAGTATTTATGCCTATAAATTGTTGAAAAATAGCAATACCTATAGCTGCAACTAAAGCTGGACGTACCCATTTCTGGACTAAGTCTTTAAAACCGCCTTTTTCTTGAGAAATTGCTTCTTTCATTTCATTCATTTCTTTAGATACCAAATCTAAGTCCGGCTGATTATCTTTATTGATTCTTAGTCTTTTTAAAACATCAATGGACTGATTTTCTCTCCCCTTTTCAAAAAGCCATCTGGGACTTTCAGGCAGAAATAAAGCACCTAAAAAAACTACGATTGCAGGTATAGCAGCAAAGCCAATCATTAAACGCCAACCGTTAGCAATATTTGCGTAAAACAAAGCAACCAAATAAGCTGACAAAATGCCAATTGTTATCATAAGTTGGTTTAATGTAGCAAGCGAACCTCTACGATTTGTAGGAGCCATTTCTGATATGTATAAAGGAACCAGCGCAGAAGCACCTCCAACAGCAATACCTAAAAATATTCTTGAAACTGTTAGAAAAAACATGTTTAACGAAACTGCAGAAAATATAGCTCCGGAAGTAAAAACAAATGCACAAACTAATAACATTTTTCTACGACCATATTTGTCTGATAATGGAGTAATAATACAAGCGCCCATCATAGCACCCAAAAGTATAGAGCTTACTACAATCCCTTCTTGTAAAGCATTGAGTGCCATATCTTGTTTTATAAACAAAATTGCACCAGAAATAATCCCTGTATCATAACCAAAAAGAAGCCCTCCTAAAGCACAAAAAATATAAATCATTGTGGTGTTGATTTTTTTCATGCTTAGATTCTCCTTTTACAGCTAAACACGTTACAAATTACTTTAAAACACTACCCATTAAAATAATCGTACAAGTCTTTATGTTTATCAAATATTTTATCTGCCATTTTTAAAGATTCTTGCGGTAAACTTGTAGCAATAGCATAACAAATCATGTTAGCAGATTTTGCAGATTTTATACCATAAGGAGCGTTTTCTATAACTAAACAATCTCCAGAGCTTACTTTCAAATTACTAGCCGCTGTTAAGTACGGTTCAGGATGAGGTTTAGCGTTTGTTACCATATCACCACCTATAACAGTATCAAAAAGATTGTAGAGATCTTGGGGAAGCATATTTTGAGCTTCTCTTTTAAGAGAACCTGTTACAAGACCAACTAAAATGTTTTGGTTCTTTAATTGTTTTATAAATTCTGGAATTCCTGAAAATATATCTCTTTTAAAATATTTTTTAAAAAGTTCTTCCCTTTGAGCACATATACTAGCTTTTATTTCAGAGGTTAATTCTACCTGATAGTCTTTAAATGCAACCTCTATTACATAGTCCCACTTAGCACCTTCCATTTCAAAAATAGTTGATGGTCTTACACGGACATTATATTTCTTTAATGTTTCAAACCAAGAGATAAAATGGTATGGCATCGAGTCCACTATAATTCCGTCCATATCAAAAAACACTGCTTTAAAACTAAACATTTTTATCCACCTTTTACTTGCTAATTGCAATATATATTTGAACTGTCCCATCAGGATTGTATTTTTCAAAATCAAAAGTATATGCTCTGTTAATCTGTAGAGACCAAATCTTTTTCCAAGTCTCAATAAGAGGATTTTCTACACTCATATCTACATCAAAACATTGGTATTTACCACTAAATTCTATCTTGATTCTGCCATTATCTGTACCTGTTGCAACACTTAAGGTATAATCTCCTCTAAAATCGCTTGCATAATCATGATATACTCCATACTTTGTATCGCATTGTGGAACTTGAGTGTATGCTTTTTGCCAAAGCCCGCCAATTTTTTGCATAATTAAAACATCGTTAAAATTATTTGTCCTAACACTATCAATAACATAAAGCTTTTTACTAATCTCTACCATAAACTCTCCCTCACCAAACACCATGCGCAACCATAAAACACCCTTGATCTGTAACTTTAATCCCTGCTAATTTTGCTTTTTCTACAGCTTCTTTTAATACTGAGCCTGGCTGCATCCATATTTCTTTAATACCTAGAGATATAACCTCATCAATTGTTTTATCAGTACCTAAAGGAGGAACAACTGTTACAACTATATCGGGCTTATTAGGCAAATCTTTTAACGATTTATAAACAGTATGACCTGCAACAATTCCTCCTCTAACACCTACAGCAACTACCTTAAAACCTGCACCTAACAAATCTGTAAATATTTTATATCCAAATTTGGCTGGATCACAAGAAACACCTACAACAGCAATAAGCTTATTTTCATCCATTAACAATTTCCTCCTAAAAACCCTATGCGTATAATTATTGTGGTTTTTTTAACAAAGCAAGGAACAAAAGCACAATGGTTTATTTACGTGATAAAGACAAGTTTTTAGCACAACATTGCCAAATAGAACAATAAGCATATACGGTTAGACCTTTACAAACCAACCTTTACTCTATGCATCTTATCTGTATTTCTTTGTGAAACACCTTCATGAACTTTTTCAAGTTGCATATGCACATGCGCTAAAACAAGTGCATCTAAAGGCAGTATAAAAATAGCCCCTATAACAGACAGCACCCCTACTACATTTATGAAGTATAGTAGTACCATTAGCGTGACAAACTTATAGAAACTCCCTTTTAACATCTGAGAACTATTTCTCAAAGACTTTATTACAGATTGTCCTTTTAAAACATCTATATAAAATAGTAAATAACGAAACAAATACACAATAATGCCAAAAGATGCAAGCAGATACAATGTTTGGAAAATGTTAAAAACAATACTACCGTCATTAGTTTTTGAAGATATACCAAAAAAAATTAGTGCTAGAAGAGATGGGGTAAACAATATTAAAAACATTCCACACATAAAATTTATTACTTTTTCTGCATCTAAAAAATATTTTTTAAATCGCACTTTTAAACCATAAAATACAGGTAAAATTGTGCTAGTCACACAAAAAAGAAGAGTTGTCGGTATTAATAACGAAATATTTTTAAAAAATACAAACTCTACCCTGTCTTTTGGAGTAGTTGCAAGAGATAAAACATCAAAATGTATTAATAAAAACTTTGACATAACATATAGTGCTACAATCATTAAAACAATAGAAAACAATGATATGCTCAAAATTCTAATACAATTTTCTTTAAAAGATTGAAATGAAAACTTAAAAGCTTCTCCTATAGAAAAACTCATAATTTCTCCCTTTTAATCAACGATTTATACAATAATAATTATATGTACAACAATTAAAGGAAATTATAAATCTACCCGAAACACAGTCCCGTACAATACCTCTAATGCCCCAAAAAAGCCTTGTACAAAGTGCAGCAAATGATAAAATTGAATCTCTCAACTTTTGTTTTGAAACGATAGTTTTATACCTGTAATTTGTTTTCTGAGTAAAACCTGTCTTAAGTTAATATAACCATGTAAACAAACCAAAGTAATTTTATAAAGAGACCCTTAAATAAACTTATTCCAAAATTTGAGAAAAGCATAGAATTTTTCCAAAGAAAAATGGCCTCTGGTTTAAAGAAATATTTTTAATTTTTTATCTTCAATGTTTTTTTCTTTATACAAAATTTCAGTATCTTTAATAATATCTATTTTTTTCCCAACACTATAATCTTTTGTTTCTTTTATAATAAGGTCTTTTAAAACAAAAATAGCCCAAAAGGTTAAAAGTATTTTAAAAATATCTATAAAATAAAGAAAATTCCACAATTCATATTTTGCAAGCTTTAAGCCAATAAACGACCCTACAATTAAATATATTACTTTGAATTTAATAATACTACTAGTTTTAAATAAATATATAAAGAAATTTCTGCTTACGGTATAGCTTGTAAGAGCCATACTAAAAGCAATCACTAGAATAATAATTGTAAGAAATACATCGCCCATTGGAAAATTTGAAAATATACTTTCAATTACATAAGCCCCGCTAATATTTGATATATTTTTTAAACTCGGCACTTTTAAAAAAGCTATAACGACCGTTAGCCCTGTTAAAGGACAGCAGACAACTCCATCTAAAAAAGCAACCGTACTAGAAATTAAGGCTTGTCTAAATGGATTTCTTGTTTGGGCATAAGCATTTATAACACTAAGTTCACCCATACCAGATTCTGTAGAATAAAGCCCTATTCTTCCTCCTTCTTTAAATGCTGCCAATATGCTTGAGCCCACAAGCCCACCACTTAATGACTCAAAAGAAAATGCTGCATGTAAGATATTAAATAAGGCAGGAAGTAAATATTCTAAATTAGTAGCTATTACTGTAAAGCATAAAACAAAATAAATAACCGCAGTAGGAATGCAAATTCTTACACTAAACTCGACAATTGCATCTATACCTAAAAAAATAAAAAAAGAAATAATGCTTACTACAACTATCCCTGTTGATAAAATAGAAGTATTAAAAGTTTTATTACAAAAGTCGCAAATAAAATGAACTTGTAAACTAAAAAGTCTTATTGTAGAAGATATTAAACAAAGCGTAGCAAACAAAATTGCTAATTTTTCCTGTTTAAGAATTTTATCATATACAATCATTACTCCACCAACAATTTCTCCCCCTAGCATTTTCTGTCTAAATCTACTTGCTATATAAGCTTCACAATACTTAATAGCCACTCCAAAAAGACTTATAATAAACACCCAGAAAACAGCCCCAACACCACCAACTATTACAGAAGTGGCAATGCCAATAACATTTCCTATTCCAAACGTCACGGCAAGTTCAGTACAAAAAACTCGAAAAGGAGACAATACTCCTTGTCCATATTGCTCGTGTTTTGTTAATGAAAGCTTTAAGCCTTTAAAAATCTTTTTTTGAATAAACTCGGTTTTAAATGTAAAATATATGTATATAGGAACAACGAGTAAAACAGGAAATCCCCAAGCAAAAGAATTTAGCTGAGAGACAAAAGAAAAGAAATTTTCCATTGCACCTCTTTTTAAAAAAGAAAATGACAATCGACAGTAATTACTACCAAGATGTTACATAATTTTACTCGCATAATGCAACTTTTCTTTGCTATAATATTGTGTGTCTGTCTAAAAACCTAATGCATATCCTTGTCAGTGACTTTTTTGACACTACTGCGTTACAAACTGGCGCTTATCACTCGATAAACTCTACGTTTTTACCCTGCCTGGTTAAAAAATTCACTGTAATATATACGTACTAAGGTTTTTAGATAGACCCCGTAATTATTTTAAATTTTAAAACTATCTAATAAACGGAGTTTTTTTAAATGGAGCAACCGCAAGAAAGTACTTTAAAACGTAAATTAAAAAATCGTCATATACAGTTTATAGCTTTAGGCGGATCTATTGGCACTGGCTTATTCCTTGGCACAGGGAGTGCCATTTTTGCTGCGGGACCTTCTGTTCTTTTAGGCTACTTAATATCTGGGATTGCTATTTTCTTAATTATGCGCCAACTTGGAGAGATGGATACAGAAGAACCTATGGCTGGTTCTTTTAGCTATTTTGCTTACAAATATTGGAATAAATTTCCGGGGTTTTTAGCCGGCTGGAACTATTGGATCTTGTATGTCCTGATAGGAATAACAGAGCTTACTGCAATAGCAGTATATGCTCAATACTGGTTCCCTCATCTAGCTACATGGAAAACAGCTCTATTCTTTTTTATGCTTATTAATATTGTAAATTTGATAACAGTAAAAGCTTATGGAGAAATTGAATTTTGGTTTTCTATAATAAAAATTATAGCCATATGCGCTATGATCTTAACTGGCGTATATATACTATTTTTAAACCCCAATCTTGTAAATGGAGCAAGCATAACAAACTTGTGGTCATCACCAAACATTGCTGCAACTTCCCTGTTTAAAGGAATATTCCCTAAGGGTATATGGGGTTTAATAGTTGCTATACCTGTAATAACTTTTTCGTTTGGAGGATTAGAACTTATTGGAATTGCCGCTTCAGAAACAGAAAACCCAAAAATAAATATTCCTAAAGCTGTAAACCAATCTGTGTTCCGTATTTTGATTTTTTATATAGGCTCTATAGGCATATTGTTATCACTTTACCACTGGAGTAAGTTGACTCCAGCTAGCAGTCCTTTTGTTTTAATCTTTGACAAAATTGGGTTTAGTCATATTGCTAGTGTGCTTAATTTTATAATTTTAACTGCGGCTCTTTCTGTTTATAATAGTTGTATTTACAGTAACAGTCGTATGCTTTATGCTCTTGCTTTACAAAATAATGCTCCTCACTTTTTAACAAAAACTAATAAAAGAGGAATGCCTGTACCAGCTCTTACAGTGTCAACAGTATTAACTTTTTTGGTTGTTCCTTTAAACTATTTTGTTCCCAACTGGTTTGATGCTTTTAAAATGATTATGAGCTTTGTAGTGGTATGCGCTTTGTTGAGCTGGGGAATGATAACAATATCTCATATAAAATTTAAAAAGCAAAAAATTGTCCAAAACTATAGGACGGTGTTTCCGTCACCGTTCTATCCTTATTCAAATTATTTTACACTTATTTTTTATAGCTTTATCTTAGCAGTTATGACTTTACCTAAACTTGGAATGTTTAAACAAGTTATAGCGCTTCCAATTTGGGTGCTAATAGTTTACATAGGCTACACTTTATGTAATCTTAAAAATTTTAAATCAAAAAAATGGAATTATAATCATGAACGAATTTCAGAATGTACAAAACAATAAATTAAAACGGAAGCTGAAAAACAGACATATTCAGTTTATTGCGCTTGGCAGTGCAGTCGGGACAGGATTATTTTTAGGAGCAAGCAGCACCATTTTTTCTACAGGCCCGTCTGTAATTTTGGGCTACTTACTTGCTGGTTTGCTAGTCTTTTTTATTATGCGCCAACTTGGAGAGATGGCAACTAACGAACCTATGGCTGGTTCTTCTAGCTATTTTGCAACAAATTATGTCAACAAGTTTTTAGGCTTTTTAGCCGGCTGGAACTATTGGGTAGAGTACGTTTTAGTAGGAATGGCAGAACTTACTGCTGTTGCTGCTTATATGCAGTATTGGTTTCCTCATTTAGCTACATGGAAAACAGCTTTACTATTTTTTATTTTAGTTAATGCAGTAAACCTTACAACAGTAAAAGCCTATGGAGAAGCTGAGTTTTGGTTTTCTTCTATTAAAATTATTGCTATTTGTGCCATGATTTTGACTGGTTCTTATATTCTTTTCTTTGACCCTTCTTTAGTTCC
>NZ_JAITJM010000064.1:0-8427 GCF_031278955.1 Candidatus Endomicrobiellum cubanum
ACCAACTCTGATATTGATTTGTCAACTACTAATGTTTATTTAGTTAATACTAGTTCCTATTCTCAAAATACTAACTATTCTCAAAATACTATTATCCATAACACCATTGCTGAAAATAATTCCCTTAATTTCATTAATGCTAAATGAATGCTAAATGTAATACACATACTAAAACAAATGAATGTATTAGAGATTGCATGATTTAGTATAATACTGAAAATATCACAAAGGATTAAATTATCAAATCCTACTTAACTATACTTTTTCTCTTTTAAATATCTAAATTTAATATTTTATAAGATTCTACAAAAGTAATATAGAAATTTTTTAGATTTAGGATGTAATAAAATGAATAAAAGTCCCAGCACTTCAAAATTATTGCAAGTTTTTCAAAAACGATTCCCATATTTCGGAACAAACAAATCCAGGGAAATATTTAGGCTTATCAATGAAATTTCCAAAATCGAAAAAATGCCATTTAACACATTTTTAAACCTTTTAACAACACATGACTATGAAACTTTAAAAAGTACTCTATTACAGCGTAGATATCCTAAAACTTTCCATAAAAATTCTTTAAATTCATATTATTTGCCAAAATATGAATTTGATCCTTCCAAAATGGCAGATATTTCACAAAAAAAGTTTTATCCAAAAAATATCTACTATGAACACGATACGGCTAAAAGCGAACTGTTTTCAAAAATTAAAGTACTGTTTAAAAAATCGGACTTCAAAGAAATAAGTTCTTTAAAAACCTTTATTAAAGAACATCATTTTACTTTAAAAGACTACAATAATAGATGCAACACCTTATTTTTAGTTAAAGAAAAATACGATTTCTTTAAGAAATGCCCCTGTTCACAAAGCGTAGTAAATTGTGGATATTCTATTATGAACTTAGGCATAGGATGTATTTATGATTGTAGTTATTGTTTTTTACAAAGTTATCAAAATGTAGAGGGAATTATTATCCCTTATAATATAGATGATTATTTAGTCGATAACAAAATTGTAGCGGCTGAAAAAGGCTTTTTTAATTATAAAAGAATTGGTAGTGGTGAATTTACAGATTCTTTGATTTTTGACAATATTACAAATTTTTCTCAAAAAATTATTGCTTATTTTAAACTAAAAAAAGGCATTTATTTTGAGTTTAAAACAAAAAGTACTAACATCCATAACCTTCTATCTTGTGGAGGCGTAGAAAATATTGTAGCAGCTTGGAGTGTTAATACAAAAAAATAACTGCTGAAAATGAATTTAAAACACCATCCATTCAAGACAGATTGCTTGCAGCAAAAAAATGTGCATTAGCTGGCTTTAGTACAGCTTTTCATTTTGATCCGGTAATTTATTATCAAGATTGGAGACGAGATTATCAAGATATAATAGATATGATTTTTGATTTTGTACCAAATAATAGCATCAAATGGATAAGTATTGGCACACTTAGAATGCCCTCTATACAAAAACCAATCATTGAAAATCGTTTTCCTCAAACAGAAATTCTTAATGGAGAACTACTTTTAGGCAAAGATTTTAAGTTAAGATACGATGATAATTTAAGAATTGAAATCTACAAACATTTAACTAAATACATTAAATCCAAAAAATCAAAAACTATTGTTTATTTGTGTATGGAAGATAATAATATATGGAAAACAGTTTTTAACAGCTAAATCATTTTTTATGCTAACTGTATGTAAATTTATAAAAAGATAAATTTACATTTATATATATTATCAGTTGTGTTTGTATAAAAAATAAGATAATATATTATACACTTGCTAATAAAAAGAATAAAAATGGATACTATATTAACTATTAAACAGAGTCTGGCGAATCGTGTTCGCAAACGACGCAAAGAAATTAAATTGTCACAGTTTATGCTAGCAGAGAAATCACAAGTATCTCTTGGCTCTATCAAACGATTTGAGCGAAGTGGAGAAATATCATTATCTTCTCTTTTGCGCATTGCTGTTATTCTTGGCTATGAAGCAGATTTCAACCAACTTTTTGTACGTAAAAATTACCAAAACTTAGATGAAATAATAAATGCAAAATAAACTTATAAATGTATTTTATCACGGGAATAAAGTAGGACGTTTAGCCATGACAGACACGCGTTGTTGTGCCTTTGAATATGACGGAACATGGTTGTCTAATGGTTTTTCCATATCTCCTTTTAAACTACCTATTGAAAAAAAAGTTTTTATAGCAAATCTAGAACCTTTTGATGGAAACTTTGGTGTATTTAATGATAGCTTACCTGATGGTTGGGGTAAAATGCTTATAGACCGTATGCTTATAAAAAAGGGGATCAATCCTGCACAAGTATCGATTTTAGACAGACTCTCAATTGTAGGAACCAATGGAATGGGAGGGCTGGAATACAAACCTGAAACAAATTTAACTACAACTCCTATAACAACAAACGATATAAACAAACTAGCCGAAGAAGCACATAATATGCTAAATGAAACCACATACACAGAAAACGCACTTGACGATCTTTTAAAACTAGGAGGAGCTTCAGGTGGTGCACGTCCAAAAATTTTGTTGAGAATAAATAATGAAAGTTGGCTTATAAAATTCTATGCATTAAGTGATCCTAAAAATATAGGAAAACAAGAATATGAATATTCTATAACAGCAAAAAAATGTGGTATAAATATGCCTGAAACATGCCTCTTCAAAAACAAATACTTTGGAGTAAAACGATTTGACCGCAAACCAAATGGAGAAAAAGTTTTTATGGTCTCAGCGAGTGGATTATTGGAGACCTCGCACCGTTATCCTACACTTGACTATGTTGATTTACTCAACGCAACCTTAAAATTAACAAAAAGCTATGCAGAAGTGGAAAAAATGTTTAGGATTATGTGTTTTAATGTTTTTACCCATAATCGGGACGATCATTCTAAAAACTTTTCATTTTTATACGATAATAACAGTTGGATTGTATCTCCTGCTTATGACATTGTGTATGCAGAAGGAATAGGTGGAGAGCATGCTACTTTAATTAATGGAGAAGGTAAAAACCCAAATGAAACAGATATAATTAATGCTGCAGAAAAGGTAGGACTAAATTTAAATAGAGCTAAACATATCCTTAGTACAACAAAAACTCACATATACAAATCAAATATCCAGAAATACTTTAAAAGATAATAAAAACCATTTATTTTTACAATATTTACATGAGGTTGCTAGGTAGAAAATATATTAAATATAAAAAATAATGTTAGTTTTTTTGTTAATGATTATCTTGGACTATAAATTAAATTTATTTCAAAAACTATTTTCAACTGAGGAACAGAATTTTCTTCACTTAAACAACAAAAAAATTCTTGATGATTTTGATTATCTTTATACAGTGTTAAAACAAAACAGTCCATTGGTTTGTGTTGCTGAACGAAATGGCCTAAATTTTGATAACCAATATAAAAAATATCGCGAAAAAATTTCAAGATCTAATAATAATTTTGAACAAATAACATTGATCTACGAGTTTTCAAAATTACTTCCAGCCCATAATGGACTTTTTCTAGGTGACATAGCGTATTGGTATAAAGCCTATAGAGACATACCTAACCGTCAAAATTGGTCTAAAATATTGTCTAATGAGTCAACAATAAGAAATCATAAACTTTATTTTAATTTCAAAAATAAAAAGAAACAAAATGACATCCAAAAAGATATAGATCAAGAAGTATTACAAAATAACAATATTTATTGAACCTAACAGAATTGCTTACGTAAAAATTATGACCATTTAATTATTGATATCACTGAAAATGGTGGTGGGTCAAGTAATTATGTTTAGAATATATTCTACCTATCTTTAAGGAAGAATATTACATAAATTCTATAGCCTTATTAAAATTAGAAATCACGTAGTGGCTTTTATCAAAGAAGCATTGAAAGAAATTCATTTGATAGACGAATTTTTGAATTTTGATACTCTTAAGTCTAGATAAACAGCAGCAATTAAAGGTTTTTTATAATGTTAATAAAGCTGATCTCAAAGATTTAACACATTACTACAGCACAAGTTTTACCCATAAAACCTAAATCACAATTTGTTCTTAAATGTAGGAAATGGCTCTTAATTGATGATAAAGTTTTTGCAGCAAGTGAAGGAATTGCAGAACTATGTAAAGAAATGAAACTTTCCACAATTGTAGATAAAATGTCTCTTGTAGATGGATGTATACTCAATCCCGCCCTAATTATGTTACCAGATTCAAAAATGATTTTGCGATACTCTTTAGATTACAGTATAAATCCTGATGGCACATGTAATGCTGAGATTGGAAGCGTCCCAGACATAAAATCATCTAATAGAGAAACTACTCTTGAAACTTGTTTAAAAGTAATTAAAAATTTATAATTAATCAGTTCAGTTTTTGATCAAATAATGATATATATGAAAACATGGTATAGTATTCCTATGAGTAAATATAAAATCCTATTTATTACCTTAATACTTTTTGTGTATTCTATCTCAAATGCTCAAAAAGAAGACATGCTTCTAAATAAACAAAATATTATAACTCAAGATATTCCAATCCCTTCTACAAGTTTTGAAGACAATTCGAATATATCTAAAGCATCAAAAGCTTTACAAGAAGCTGCTAATGATTCTGAAACAAAATCTAAAATTATTTTAGCACAAGTTTATTATCAAAAATCTTATGACGCATTTAAAGCCAATCATTTAAAAAATGCAAAGAAAAATTTTAATTTATTTTTAGACACTTTAAAGTCTGCTGATATTGACCCTTCCTTATATTTTTTTATTTTTGATAATTTAGGCGAAATTATAAAACAATTAAATAGTATATATTCTTCTACAACAACTACAATAACACCAATTACTAAAGAGTACTCTATTGCTATGTCTGCAGAAGATAATTCTCTTGTAGAAAAGTATATCTCTATATATTCTTCTAAACCTGCTAAAGAAAGAGTACAACTTGCTTTTGAGCGAAGTGGGGCATATAAAGATATTATTTTAAAAACTTTAAGAGAAATGAATTTGCCAGAAGAATTATTATATTTACCTATAGTTGAAAGTTTATATAACAATAACACTGTATCTAGAGCAGGAGCAGTAGGGATTTGGCAAATTATGGCACACAGGGGCAGAGCTTTAGGACTTCAAATTAATTATTGGATAGATGAACGGAAAGACCCAGAAAAAGCTACAAAAGCTGCATGTTTATATTTGAAGCAGTTATATCTTATGTTAAATGATTGGCATTTGGCACTCGCCGCATATAACAGAGGAGAATACGGACTTATTAGAGATATGAAATTCTCTAACGCTTCAAATATTTCTGAAATGGTTAGTAGAAATGCTATACCAAAAGAAACACAGAATTATGTTCCACAATTTATAGCAGCAGCAACAATCGCCAACAATTTAGAGTCTTATGGCTTTAATGATCTCAAATATGACCAACCTATAAAATATGACATCTACCATACTGACAAAGTTATAGATTTAAAAATTGCCGCAAGTTGTGCAAATACAACGTTAGAAGAAATAAAAAAGTTAAACCCTGCTTTGCAAGCTTGGAGCACTCCTTTAGGATACCCAAACTTTGCATTGAAAATACCTTATGGCAGCAAAGATATATTTTTAGAAAGTATTTCCAAAGTTAAAGATTTAAATCCTTCTCCTGGATTTGTAAAACATAAAGTTGTAAGAGGTGAATATTTAGAAAAAATAGCCGCTAAATATAAAACTTCTCCAAAAAAAATTTATAAAGATAATCCATCTTTATTAAAACATAAGTACTTAAAACCAGGGCAAATTCTTATAATTAGACCTGGAAGGAAATATTTTAAATAATTCTTCTAAGGTACTTATTAAAACTATATATAGCTAATTTTTATTTTCCAAACTTACCTAATTTTATATACGAACCATACAATATCTCCCGATTGGGAAATATTGTATGGAATAAATGCCAATAATGATTTTGCTATTCTTAGAACCTGACTTGACCGTTTTAAGGAAAAAAAGTAAAAATCATTCATAAAAAAGGAGGTTTGGGGGAACCCAAAAGGTCAAGTCAGGAGAAGTGAGAATGAACCCTCTATTGCATTATTTATTGTATGGGAAACAAGAAGGGAAAAAGAGGTTTCTAGTAAATAAAATTAATTCAAAAATGAAAAAAAAATATATATACACATATACAATATAAATTGATAGAAGAAAATTTAAAAATCAAGGTATCCCAAGGGCATAAAATTAGAGTTGCATTTTTGGTAGTTTCTGAACAAATATTTCAAGCAAGACCATTATTTGATGCAATGTTAAAAGAGGAAGTGTTCGAGCCTTTTATAGTCGTAATTGGTGATGTTTCTTGGGGTTTTAAAAGTATGATTTCTAGAGTAGAGAAAACATATAATGTTCTTTCTTCACAGTATAGTACTGTCTATAAGAGTTATGACAATGATAGTTTTATTGATTTTAGTAGTAAAATGGACATGGTTTGTAATATGAATCCGTATGATAGTGCTGTGCACGAGTATTACAGGATAGGCTATTTAAAAGATAAAGGCATTCTAAGTTTTTATATTTTTTATGCGTATAATGGACTTTTTCAATACAACAAATACATTCTTCCAAAAAACCACATATTTAGTTGTGCATGGAAAATATTTTTAGAAAATAAAAATGTATTAATTTTTATGAAAAAGTTTAGAGGATTTAAAATAAATAATTTGTTAGTGACAGGGTATTGCAAAATGGACTCTATTTCCTTAATAAATAGGAAAGAACACACTCGAAAAAAGATTATTATTGCACCCCATCATTCTATTATAAAAAATAAATATTCCATCAGTATTTCAAACTTTATAAACTATGCAGATTTTATTTTAGAGTTACCAAGATTGTATGCTAATGTTGATTTTATTTTTAGACCTCACCCTTATCTGTTTGATAGATTGATTGTAACAAATATATGGAGCCTAGAGAAAATAGATAAGTACTTGCAAGATATCAAAGCTATTCCAAATATGGTTTATGATAATAGTGGAGATTATTTTGATTTGTTTGTAAACAGTGATGCTTTAATACATGATTGTGGATCGTTTTTAGCAGAATATTTATATACAGATCACCCCCAGTGTTTTTTATTAAAAGATGAAGAAGAAATAGACGATCAATTTCTCCCTTTTGGGAAGAAGATATTAAACCATGTTTATAAAGCGTTTTGTAAAGAACAAGTTGCTAATTTTATAGATAATGTTGTGATTAAAGAACAAGATTATATGAAAAAATCTCGTGACAAGTTTGCAAATAAGTATATTAAAATAAATTATCCGCATGCCACTGAGACAATATTAAAATATATAAAAAAGAAACTGACATAAAACCCTTGACTGTACTTGACCGGTAATAGTCTAAGTAGCTATAATGTTATCTCAGCATCTAACTCTTATGTTTACAACAATCTTAATTTATTTAACGTTTCATTAATTATTGTAGAACTAGTATTTTTTGTATAAGGGAGATAAATTACTCTAACCCCTACTTCTTTAAATTTTTTTTCCGTGCTATTCCATCTTGGAGAATTATACCAGTCGTCTCCAACAAACAATATGTCAAAATGTAATTTTTTCCACGTTTCATATTTATCTAAATTTGTTTGAGGAATTGCCGCATCAACATATTTAATATTTCTAACTATCTCAATACGTTCTTCAAAAGGAATTACTGCAAGCTTACTTTTGTATTTAACTAATTCATCAACTGTTATACCTACTATAAGCCTATCACATAACCCTTTTGCATTTTTTAATAAATTTATATGTCCTATGTGAAATAAATCATAAACCCCACTTGTGTACCCTATTCTCATACCTGTATCTCCAAATTATCCCATTTCTTTATAGTTAATTGAATAGCCGCAGGAATTTTATTCCCTACAGGATTACAATAATAACAAGCAGTAACAGGATTGTTATTATTAATAAAGTCTAATAGTTTTCTTGATGTCAAGGATTTTCTTATCAATAAACCCCCTACTAAATCATCACATTCAAACTTTTGAATGTGATGGGCAACTGTTGCCCTAGAGCATTTAGAGATACTACCATTTTCTAAAGTTAGACATCCCTTAAAAGGACAATTAATAAAGTCCTTCATGGTTACTTCATAATCTTTCTTTTTTGTATTCTTCCCTAAATTAATCCACAACATATCAGAATTAGTAAAATTATATATACTATAATCAAGTTTAAAATCATTAAGACGCTTTTTAAATTTTTCTATTATATTTAACCCAACAGTACTTGAGTAATTTGAAATTCTGATTTTTTGGGGGGGGGGGGCGGGGGGCCGGCGGGGGGGGGGGGGGGGGGGGGGGGGGGTGGGGTGGGTGGGTGGGTTGTGGGGTGTGTTTT
>NZ_JAITJM010000029.1:0-3223 GCF_031278955.1 Candidatus Endomicrobiellum cubanum
AAAAAAAACTCTCCGATGCTCCTCTTTTGGCTGCTAAAACCAAGCCACCCGAAAAAAAAACTCTCCGATGCTCCTCTTTTGGCTGCTAAAACCAAGCCACCCGAAAAAAAAATTCTCCGATGCTCCTCTTTTGGCTGCTAAAACCAAGCCACCCGAAAAAAAATTATTATTACCAGATTTTCATTGAAAAAATCTTCTTTCTGCAAACAGTTACCCTGTTAAATATGCTTTCGCAGCGAAGTTCTGTGTACGATTAACAACCCAGTCTTCGATAATAAAGGCACAAAATTTTTATTTTCTACCATTATTTAATTTCATAAGATTTAGATCTGCCATATCTTTACAACCTTTTTGCCATTTGCCATTTTCAGGCCAAATTGTTATTTTTTTTCCTATTTTTTCTAAAACTAAAGCCCGTTGTGCAATAATAGCATTATACGTTTTAACGAACTTTTCACCTGGATCACCTTCTAGGCATATGTAACAACGATCTGCTGTTTTGATCATTTTTTGTAGTCTTGGATTGTCGATCCACGTTTTTGTGTTTCTACCTCCAGTTACAATAATTGTTGGCGGCTCATTGTTTTGTCTTAATGCAATATCTCTAAGTGCTAATGCATCAACGCCTCCTTCAACTATCCAAACTACTTCGTTTGATCCAGGCAATACTGGAGCAAATGCCTTTATTGAACCCCTTAGGTCCCTCTTGTTTTCTGTAGGTTCTACGTTATCAACGGTAGATCTTTTTGTTGCACATCTTAATTCATTATTATGATCATAACCACAAAAGATGATTCCATCAATAAGAAACTTAAGGAAATTAACATTTCTTGCGTATTTAATGGTGCTTTCAGAAATGCCTCTACCTTTTAGATATGCTATACCTTCATTAATTCCTGTTTCTATTGGAAGAACCAGTGAGGGTTTATCAGACTGCGGACACCATTCCATCTTAGATTTATCTAGGCTACTAGCATTATTAACACAATTAATATCTAATCGTTTTTTGCTAAAATATGCAGCAGTATCAATACCAGCAGCATAGCAAAGTTGTTTTGCGGCCTCGATGCAATTCATTTGTGGATACAGCTCTAAAACTAGATTTATATTGCTACCAATTGGTGTGTTGTCATGGTAACATGATATCCAATGACCGTCAGTTTTTAAGCTAGTCCTTATATCTTCATCCCCAATTTTTGTGAATCCATGTAAATAAATATATGCATTATTTTCTGATGAACGCTTGAAGACATAAAACCCATTTTGTTCAAGAAATGGAATTGGGTTTGTGACTTTAGCTCGTTCAATGATTGAGTTATATATTGTATACAATGTCATAGTTTTACAATTCGCTTTCTTCTTTTGCTTAAACATCAATTATTGTTTTTTTCTATATAATCAAATTCAAGGCTCTCTCTATCATCTATTTCTTCGTTATTAAAAAATTTTTGTATATTTTCAATGTAAAAAGGATGTATCTTTTGTGAATTTTTAACGTCACTTTCTATAGAATGAATAAAAGATATTAATGATATAACATGATTTTTATTTAGTTCGTTTAAACGTTTCTCATGTAAAGATTTATTAAAACGTTCTAAAAATTTATTTAATTTTTCATATCCTATTTTTGCTAAGTTGTCAGACTTTATGAGAGAATTTTCCGTATTAGCAATTTTCATTTTTTCTGCATTATTACTGAACAGATCATTTAGTATTTCAACAATATTTTTGTTATTACCGTACCTAAGTCCTATCAACTGAAAGATAAAGAAAATATTGTTACCATCCATCATTCCTCTTGTTTTTTTTCCTCTTGGCTTCATCATCGAAAATACTGTTTCAACTGGATTTGAAGTGTATAACTGTGACCTTAAGCTTTCGTCAAAATCAAAGTATGTTAATATAATATCGATATTTTTTGATATTATTTCTTTAGCCTTTTTTGAATACTTTAATTCTTCATCAATTAATTTTCCCAGTAATATTCTTGCTTCTTCTGCAGTCTTTACATTCAAAATATCTGAAAATTTATTACCAACCTGTTTCCATTTTTTTCTGGCTATAGCTCCAAATATATTTCTACATACGTGTATAACGCATCTCTGCTGTTTACTCTCAGGAAATAACTCTTTCACTACATTCCATATTGGTTTTGCACCATCTGCTACAAATATTTTTGCCCTTTCTAGACCTTTTGCTTTAAGCTTATTTAAAAAATCTCTGTATGATTCTTCATTTTCACTATTATCTATCGTTTTTTGCAGTCCCAGAAGAACATATTTATTGTTCCTGTCTAATCCCACGGCGGCTAATATGCACATTTTATCACCGCCTCGCACTTTAATATACGTGGCATCAATATAAATGGCAACGTAATATGCGTTTAATTTTTTATCGAAAAGATCTTTCCCTTTAGCTAATCCTTCTTTAACAAAATAATGAAAAATGTTAATGATATTTCTGGGGCTAAATCCACGAACATCATCTCCAAGTTCTTGTTTTATAAAAGAGCTAATATCATTAATTCCCATCCCCATCATGTATAGTATGAAACATTTCAGTTTTAAATCATATTGAGTTCTTGAATAATCTTCCATATAATCATTTAAATATTTTACTTCTTCATTACTTTGCCTGTCTCTTATTCTTGGCTTTCTTATAAATAAGTTACCAAATATTGTTGTAAAAGTGATATTAGCGTAGCCATTCTTTACATATCTTTGTTCACCATTTGTTAATTTAGAATGTTTATGTTCTTCTATAAATTTATCTGCAGCTATTTTAAATTTTAGATTGTTAAATAATCTCAGTAACTCAGTGTTAATAGGACAATATTGTCCAAGCATGTCATTTATTTCAGGACAATCCAAAACTATTGTGAAAAGTGAAAAAATAGTTGTAATTATTTGACATATTGTGGTATCATTCATTTGAGTGGTATGCCCTTTTCTTTAGCCTAAGGCTTTAGAATTGTTTTATTGCAGCAATAGGTATACCACTCTTTTTCACTTTTGTAAATAAAATTTTATTCTGCTACATTTTTTGTAAATTTCGTTATAATTAATTATTATATTTTTATTATTATATATTGTATTGTTTATATTATTCTTATTTGATTCTTAATAGATTCTTTTGCGTCTAGAGCTAGGCATATCGCCCTTTCCACCCATCCACAGCTACTTTTGCCGTTAAGTGCCTCATTTACTCCAAGAGCCCGGTATCA
>NZ_JAITJM010000046.1:0-2815 GCF_031278955.1 Candidatus Endomicrobiellum cubanum
AGATTGTCAAGCAGAAGATAATTGGGGGACTGTTGCAAATAAATTAATTTGTATTTTTAGCTCAGACGCCAAAAAATAATTTTGGCTCTTCGACAATTTAATTGAAAGTGGTATACTTGTATATATTTGTTATGGTCTGTTTTTACGGCATTGTATACTATATATGGTATTTAGATAGAATTATCTGTTAAACATGCTTTTGCATAAATAGAATTTTACAAAGAAAGGGGATATTGAAGTAATAAATAAAAAAAGTTGTTTTTTTGTGAGTATTTGAGTATCATGATTCTACCGATTGAGCGGAGTAAGGCTCTGGAGGAGTCCAACCTTACAAGGACTTAAATCGGTGCAACGTACGAATATATCTACTAAGGGTCATGAGAAGTACTGTTCGCAGAGCTTGCATGGCCCTTTTTATGTCAAAATAATGAAAACAAAGAATAACTGCTGTTCCGTTGTCTTGTTCTAGTGATATTCGGTGTTGCCAGTATCCTCAGAAAACTCCCGAATGGGCGGTCGCCCATTCGGTCTTGAATACTGTCCTAGAAATTATAAGATTCTTAAAGAGTCTAAAGTTACAAGGACTTAAATCGGTGCAACGTACGAATATATCTACTAATGCTCATGAGAAGTACTGTTCACAGAGCTTGTATAGCCCTTTATTTGTAAAACAGTGCACAACATAGAACAACTGCGGATCCGTTGTCTTGTTCTAGTGATATTCGGTGTTGCCAGTATCCTCAGAAAACTCCCGAATGGGCGGTCTTCCGCCCATTCGGTCTTAAATACGGACCTAGAAATCATATGGTTCCCCAGTTTTATAAAGCTTAGGTATTTTTAAACCTCCTAAATGTAAATATATCATATTCTTAAAGTTATCTGTATTAGGAAATCCTCTTGCCCTTCTTTTGATTTCTTGAATTTTTGAATTTAAGCCTTCTATAACACCAGAAGTTATAAAATTATCGAAATGATTTAGTATACCGTCTAAATGTGCTTTAAGAGTTTTTGCAAAATTTTCTAGAGGCTCAAGTCTGGATCTTGTACCCCAAGAAATCAATTTATTAAATCCAAACTCAGCTTCTTGATAATTATCTGCCTCTGCGTAAATCTTTTGTAATTCTAATTTATACCTATAAGCTCTTCCAGTTTTTAAATTTCTTTTTGATAAATGAATTAGTTGTTCACGTTGCTTTTTATTTAAGTTTTCAGGGTTATGTAGCCAAATATATCTTGTTCCGCGTAATATAGGATTTTCTAAAGATTCTTGACGTCTTATCTTATCAATTGCTTCGTTCATAAGTTTTATTACATGAAATTTATCAAAAATAATATCTGCGTTTGGAAGAAATGTTTCCGCACCTGATATAAAAGCTACCGACATGTCCATAGCTAAATATATAATTTTTGATGGATTTCCGTGATTTCTTTTTAATTCTTCACAAAATTGATCAAATACTGAAGCATCTTTTCCATCTGCAATAAACAGGACATTGCGTGAATATAAATCAACAAAAACACTTATATAGTTGTGTCCTTTAGCTCTAGAAGTTTCATCAATTCCAATTGCTTTTATATCTTTCCAATTCAGAGTTAAACGTGCTTTTTGGACTGCTTTATATACTGTTGAGGCAAGTCTTTTGTCTGTTTCACCTAAGCAAAATGCTGCATCTACAAATGTCATTGTCTTGCAATTTGCTATGGCTCTCTGTTCAAATTTAATAGTTAATCCACACTGTGGTCTGGCCCAATCAACCAGGTACGCAGCTTTTTTTCCGCAATTAGGACATTTTATATTCGGTTGATCTAAATGCAGAATTGTTTTGTATTCTAATAAATCTAATGCGCGCCAAATTCTTGGTGCTTTATTGTGTATTTTGCAATTCTCTTCTTGGCAACAAGGCGATGTAAATGTTGTTACTTTGTCATAAGATATATGTACATGTATTTCGTAGTTGGTTAGGTCTATGGTAGCTTTTTTAACATAAAAAGGTGATTTAACCTTTAATAAAATACCCATAGCGTCTTTAAATGATAAATCAATATCATCTATAATAACTGGATCTAAAATAATCTCAATTTTATTATTAGATTCTTCTTGTGTGACCACAATATATGCTCCCTTAGCAAAAATTTAATTGCTTTCTAAGTATACCACTTTCAATTAAAAAGTCAAATAACCTTTTTTTTCATTAGCAAAATAAGCGCTTGTGGAAAAGTAATGGAAAGTGCTTTAATATAGTCGTATAATGAAAGAGTCTTGATAAATATAAAGAAAAAATCTTGAAAAATATAATAATAGAGTATTGAAAAATATAATGAAAGAGTATTGAAAAAGGAGTAAATAAAATTTAAAATTTTTATTTTAGCTTGTATACACGACAAAAAAAAGCAAAAAGGTCTAATGTGGAATAATTTGAAAAAAATTGCACAAAGTTTGTTTAAAAAAAACGTAAAAATTTTTAAGCCTAAATATTCACGCTCGCTTAGAACCTATTGCTTTAAGGCGGACGATCTATAAATTTCTAAAAAAAATTAGAGTATTTTGTGTAGATTTGAAACATTTTTTTCTCTCTTTTGCTTCAATTTTACTCACAAAAAGGGAGGGAAAAAAGCAGTGGCAAAAGCGAAGACAAAAGGTAAGATAAAAGGTAAGATAAAAGGTAAGATAAAAGGTAAGATAAAAGGTAAGACAAAAAAAAAAATTGGAAGATATTTTAAACAGAACTATGCTACGAAGAAAAGAAAAAAAGGCCAAAATAATGATAAGGCGCGTGTATTATCTCAAAGTGATGCTGCGAAGAAATGAGAAAAA
>NZ_JAITJM010000059.1:0-7028 GCF_031278955.1 Candidatus Endomicrobiellum cubanum
ACATAATATACTCTAATTATGTAAAATAATATATACTTGTATAGAGGACAACTCCTTTTTTAGAAAAAACAAAAATTAGATGTTTTTATATAAAAACATCTGTTTGGGTTCCCCCAAACCACCTTTTTTATGAGTGCTTTTTCCTTTTTTTCGTTAAAAAGGGCAAGGCAGGTAGTATAGTTCTTACATTTTGATACAATCAAAACGTTAGTATCTCTCTAAAAACCATTTAATTTAGCTACTTTTTAAAATCTGAATTTTTTCAATTAAGATTATCATTTTAAATATGGCACTAATAAGTTGCTGATTCTTCTAGTATGTACACTGTAGTTTTTCTAAACATCCATGCTTTTTCTTCTTTTTCATTATTTACACCCAAATCTATTCGCTTTCCCTTTATGAGGTTTCCTGTATCTCCGGCATATCCGTAACCGTACCCTGATATAAAAAGCCTTGTTTTTAAAGGTATAACTTTAGGATCTACAGCTACTATACCTCTTTGCATTTTTTGCCCTAAAACTGTTACTGTCCCGTCTCCCCAAGCAAGCACATCTCCGGGATAATATGCAGTTGCTATAACTTCAATCCTTTTTGCTTTTGACAAATCATAAATTTTTTCTACAACATTAGCTGAAGAAAACAACACAACTTGATAATATTCTTTTGATAAGATTTTGTCATCTACGACTTCTTCATTATGAAAAATACCATTATAAAAAACCTGGTCTATAGTTCTTTTGATATCTTTTTGTACTCCTTTTTGTAATTCTACATTTCTTAAGTTTGAGTTGTACTGTCTTTTCCAAGTGACTCTAAAAGGCACTTTTTTTGTTATTTGTTTTTGCTCTTTTGTAACACGAACAATTTTTATTTTTGCAAGAGGTTTAATTGGCATCTCTACATCGCAAGAGACTATATCATCTTTATTAAGAACAATATTATTTTGAGCCAATATATTTTTTAATGGTATGCTTTTGTAGGGAACAACTTGATACTCTTCATTATCTACATTTATGCAAGCTTTCTGTCTATGTAAAAAAACCGTGATCCCGAACTTTTGGAGCACAAAAAAAAGTAACACTACAAAAATAAGATTTAAAATTCTCAAAATAGGATTACTGTTCATTTTCGTTTAAGTAAGGCCGTGACCTAAACTTAACACCTAATCTTTTTGATATTTCTTTCACTTTTGTAATATCAAAACCAGGAAATTCTACAGCAGTTATAAAAACTTCTGGTATATATTTTTTTGCTTCTAAAACAAATTTTAATATTTCATCAAAAGATTTTTCTTTAAACATTGGTTTGTTCATATAATTGTGTTCTTGAGGGTTAGAACCGTTTAAACTTATTGAAATAACATCAATTAAACCTTCTAAGTCTTTTAAAATATTCTTACCATAATAGTAATTTGCAAGTCCTGCAGTATTAATTCTCACCTTTATGTTCTGCATTTTTAACCATTCTGCTACTTTTTTTACAATAGCAGGCCTAATTAAGCAATCTCCGTACCCGCAAAAAACTACTTCTTTATATTTTCTAGGGTCACCAATTGAACTTATGATTTCGTTTGTATTAGGTTCTTTGTCTAATTTTAAGTCATTGCCACAAAATTTATTTTCCCATTTACGCTTTATGCAGTAAGGACATGCCATCACACATCTGTTTGTTATATTTAAATATAATTTATCTCCAAAAATATAAGAAATTTTCATTTAATCCCTTTAAATAAAACTAAAGCATTTTGAGTTGTCACTTTCTCTACTTCTTGTAAATCTAACTTTTTTATATTTGCAATTTCTTTTACAACTTCCACTACATAAGCAGGCTCATTGCGTGTTCCTCTATATTTTTGCGGAGTAAGATAAGGACAATCCGTTTCTACTAGCAATCTATCTATTGCTATGTTCTTAACAACTTCTTTTAAAATATCAGATTTTTTGTATGTGACCGGACCATCAATCCCAAGATAAAAACCCATATCAACAAAAATTTTTGCATGTTCTAAACTGCCTGAAAAGCAATGGATAACGCCTTGTGGAACAAATGATCGTTTTTTTAGAAAGTCAATTATATCATCATAAGCATCTCTACAATGTACTATAATTGGTTTATTATACTTTTGTGCAAGATTAAGTTGGAACTCTAAGGATTTTTTTTGAGCATCAACATTCTCTTTAGAGTTATCATAATGGTAGTCCAACCCTATTTCACCAACAGCTACACATTTTTTGTTTTGGATTAAAAACTCTAACTTTTCATAGTCATTTTTAACAGCTTTTAAAACATCTATGGGATGAATACCAAAAGAAGCAAAAATATTCTCTTGTTGTATAAGCTCTAATGATTTTTCCCAATAACACATTTCACATGAGATTTCTATTAATTTGTTTATCTTTGAGTTAAATGCCCTTTGTATAACATCTTTCCTATCAGCATCAAATTTTGTATCTGCGATGTGAACATGAGTATCTATAATCATTTCTGTCTCTTTTATATACTTTGTTTTCTCTAAAAAACTTAAGGGAATCTCGGAAATAGTATCCCTGGATTTCCAAGTTTTGCATTTTCAACAGAAAAACCCTCATCTGGAATATTAAAATCAGCAAAATATTTTTTTGCTATATCCTCTATATTGCCAGTTGCGCCTGTAGAATGCCAAATTTTTTGTGCAATTTCAGGCATAAAGCATAACAAATGTATTGCAATAATGTCTATGGCCTGTAAGTAAGAATAAATGCAATAAGCTAATTTGTCTTTATCTATTTTTGCAAGCTTCCAAGGTGCGTCTTGCTCTATTTGTTGATTCACAAGAGTTATTGCATTTTGTAGGTTTTCTGCAGCTTTATGAAGAGCAATATTTTCCATATTATAAATAAAACTATCCTTTAAAATATCTGCAACTTGCTTAGCAAGATATAAATTAGGTTTTGTTTGCGGTATAATATTGTTAAAGTTTTTTTCCGCCATTTTAAGCGTTCTAGAAAGCAAGTTACCTAGATTGTTAGCTAAGTCCGTATTATATTTCAAAGTTAGCCCTTCCCAAGAAATGTCTCCATCTGGACCAAAAGGGATAAGTGTAACTGTAAGATATCTTGTAGAATCTACTCCATATTTACTAACAAGATCTTCTGGAGATATAACATTTCCTAAAGATTTAGACATTTTATTACCATTTAAGGTAAAAAAACCATGAGAATACACCTTTTTAGGAAGGTCTATTCCTGCTCCCATTAAAACAGCAGGCCAGATTACACTATGAAACCACAAAATGTCTTTAGCCATTAGATGTACATCTGCTGGCCAATACTTTTTAAACTCCTCTTTGGGAAAATCTATTCCTGTCAAATAGTTTACCAAAGCATCGATCCACACATACACAGTTTGACTCTTATCAAAAGGCAAAGGTATGCCCCACTCTATAGCAGTTCTAGAAATACTTACATCTTCTAATCCAAGTTTTAATTTTCCTATAATTTCGTTTTTTCTTTCCTCAGGTTGAATTTGTATATGTTCTTGATGAGTTGCATCTGTTATTCTTTTTAGAAGTTCATCACCAAATTGAGAAAGTTTAAAGAAATAATTTTCTTCAAATTGTAAGACAGGTTTTGTTTTATGTAATAAACAACAACCGTTTTCATCTAAATCTTTTAAGACATAAAACCTTTCACATCCAACACAATAAAGCCCTTCATATTTTTTTTTAAATATCAATCCTTTATCAAACAATGTTTGCACTATCTTTTCTACACTTTCGAAGTGTCGACTTTCAGTCGTTCTTATAAAGTCTGTATATGAAATATTTAAAAGTTTCCAGGCAGCCTTAAATTTTGCGCTCATTTGATTGCAAAGATCTTCAGGCGAAATACCTTTCTCTTTTGCTGCTTGAGCAATCTTTGCTCCATGCTCATCTGTGCCAGTAAGAAAAAACACATCATAATTATTTAAACGTTTCCATCTAGCTAAAATATCTGCTGCAATTGTAGTATATGAGTGGCCTATGTGAGGAATATCATTAACATAATAAATTGGAGTCGTAATATAAAATTTCATTTACTGCTCCCACCATTTACATCTTCAATTTGTCTAATTGTAAATATTTTAAAAAATTTATCGCCAAGATCTACACTAACACGCTCTCTTACACAATCAATAGCAACTAGTTTCCCCTTGCCTTCTGGAGTCAAAATATTTGAGCCTAATTCAGGTAAAAATTGTTTAATATTCTTATAAGTATCATTCTCGTAAGCTATACAACACATAAGTCTACCACAAAGGCCAGAAAGCTTAGTTGTATTTAAAGATAACTCTTGTTCCTTGACCATATCTATAGTTACAGAATTAAAATCTTTTAAGAAGTTTTTACAACATAAAACTTGTCCACAAGTTCCTATTCCCCCTATAATTTTAGACTCGTCCCTAACACCAATTTGAACCATTTGTATCCTAGTTTTTAAAACATGTCCCAAATCTTTAATTAAGTCTCTAAAATCTACCCTTGATTCAGAGGTATAGTAAATAAAAAGTTTGGAACGATCAAAAGTATAGCTTACACAGGTAAGTTTCATATCTAATTTGTGTTCTCTTACTTTTTGGGATACCGTAGCTTGAGCCCTCGAACTTTTTTTTTGGTTATCAACCAATCTTTTTTTATCTTCTTCTGTTACTTTTCTCAAAATTTTACCTACAGACTCTTTTCCTTTTACAAAATCTTTAACTATTTCATACACAATACCATACTCAACACCATGTTCTGTTTCAACTATAATTTTATCATTTAATCTTAAATTTATTTTACCAGATTCTGCATATATTCTATCCTTTATTCTCCTAACCAGTACTGCTACAACTATTGACATAATAATCTCCATTGGGTTTGTCTAAAAACTCTATTTTCTATATCAAATCGCATAAATCAAAAAACAAATTATCTAAAACCGTTTGAGCATTTACATTTTTTAATATTAAAGTTCTATACTTATTTAGTAACTCTAAAGATCTTAAATTTTCTTGCGGCAACATCCGAAAATCTTTCTTTGCATGAACAATCATGCTGTCTATACAGTCTAAAGCATTATTTTTAGTAGCTTCTTTTGAAAATTCTAAAATATCCAATATGGTAAAATTTTTATCTTTCAACTTTTGCCATAAAGACAAATTTTCTTTTTGATTGTCTTCTAAAAGATTTATTGCATTCTTCAATGAACCTTCACTTAAACTTGCCACTTCCTGAGCATAATCAAAACTTAAAGATTTATTCTTTACAAGCCAAGATACTATTTCTTTTCGCTCTATTGGAGCAAAAAATAGCATCTGCGAACGCGATACTATTGTTTTAGGTATAGTCTCCTTATGTTTTGCAATCAAAATTATTACCGTATTGTTCGGAGGCTCTTCAAGCGTTTTAAGTAAAGAATTTGCAGCTGCAATATTCATCTTTTCAGCAGGATCTATTACAAAAACTTTCCATTTTGATTCATGAACTTTTGTCGCAATTTCTTTTTGCATATATCTTATAGTTTCTATCTTTAACACTTTTT
This sequence comes from Candidatus Endomicrobiellum cubanum, assembly GCF_031278955.1. Lineage (NCBI taxonomy): Bacteria > Pseudomonadati > Elusimicrobiota > Endomicrobiia > Endomicrobiales > Endomicrobiaceae > Candidatus Endomicrobiellum > Candidatus Endomicrobiellum cubanum. The sequence goes on from NZ_JAITJM010000059.1 coordinate 5,541, forward strand.
GTTTTGCTATATCTTCATCTTCAAGTTCCGCTTGTTTTATAAAATCTATAAAATGTAAATCTGGACTAACTCCTTTAGATATCTTTTGGCATGATACGCATCTATCGCATGCACCAATATCTGTAATTGTAAAATCATTTACTGTACAATTTAAGATCTTTGCAAACTCTTGTGCCATTAAATGTTTGCCGACACCTTCTTGTCCCATAAAAATATAAGCATGAGCAATTTTATTGTTTTTTATTTGCTCTTGAAGTATTTGTTTTACTTTTTTTTGTCCTAAAATATTATTAAACATTATAAAACCGTATCTATAATTTGTTTTATTAATTTATGTGTTTTTTCTGGAGAACTTTGAGTTTTAACCACTTTTATTCTGTTAGGATACTTTTTTGCCTGCTCTAAATATCCTTTTCTTACATTCTTATGAAATTCCAAAGACTCTCTTTCAATTCTATCACCTTTTATACCGTAAAATTCTTTATCTAAGTCTTTTGCTTTATTTAATCCTTTAAAAGGATTAATATCTAAGTAAATAGTTACTATTGGCTTAATTCCTAACGAAGCTATATTGTTTAATTTGTTTATAAGAGAAATATCTAGCTTCCTTGCATATCCTTGGTAAGCTACAGTAGCATCTGTAAATCTATCGCAAATAACAACTGCTCCTTTTTTTAAATTCTGTATAACAATTTCTTGCACATGTTGAGCTCTTGCCGCTTCATACAAAAATAACTCGGCTTCTGAAGTGAGATTTGATTTTGGATTTAAAATTATATTTCTAATAGATTCAGCAAAGACAGTGCCTCCAGGTTCTCTAGTCAATACAACGGTGTAGCCTTTATGTTCCAAGTGCTCTTTTAAAAGTATTGACTGCGTTGTTTTACCTGATCCCTCTCCACCTTCAATAGTTACAAAAAGATTTTTATTTTTCATTTTTATATAAAAACCATTGTTTAAAGTTTCATCGTCTTTCCATATTTGCTCTTCACATAAACTCGCTTCTACTAATTTTATTAACACATTGTTTACTAATATCATTTCATAATAATTATACCTTGATTATATAAAAATGCTATACTACAAACAAATCACAAATTAATTTAATATACTAATAGTTGAAGTAACACAAAATCACACAAGCAGGTTGGTCAAACATTTAGTTACTCGCACTTCTAAATCTTTATCTTATCTAAATCCAAATTTTTATCTGTCTGTGTAACACAACTTCTCTCATACTACCCTCTAGGACCTTTTTTGCTCAAACTATTAATATCACTAATACTCCTAATTACAACATCTCTGGCAATAGTACTATTACTGACTCTTCTAATAACTCTCTTTTTATTCATTCTACTATGCCATACAACACCATCTACGGCTCTGTTAATTTCCCTTTTACTTCTTCTTCTGTTTCATCTGGTGATTCCAATGTCCTTCTTAAAGATTTCATTGAATGTTCTTCTAATTCTATTACCATTTATAATG
>NZ_JAITJM010000037.1:0-21579 GCF_031278955.1 Candidatus Endomicrobiellum cubanum
CGCCGAATATGCGAAAAGTAGCTGAAGCATTGGCAAGGAAGTATGATTGAATTTTTTCCCCGAAGGAAACACTGTTCTCAACTATCTAGGGCTTACACTAATCCTTAAGGCAGGTGTTAAAATCATATTGGCACAATGGCGAAAATCCAAATATATTTTTCTACCGCGATACCGACCAAAAAGAAATGATTTTATCATTGAAAAATATGACCTTATATCCTATAGAAGTTAAAAAAACGGCAAATCCAAATCAATCTGATAGTAAGAATTTTAATACATTATCCGTATTAAAAAAAACCATAGGAACAGGAGCGATAGTTTGTTTATATGAACGAGCTATATCAATACCAAATCAAAACGTAGTAATAACTCCTGTTTGGGAGATTTAAAACCGTCGTTTTGCATCAATTTTTTCTTTGTATTGGATCCATACCGTCGAGGATACTAGGTATCGTTGTTTGTTTATTAAAATCGGGGCGACTGGACTTGAACCAGCGACCTCTCCCACCCCAAGGGAGTGCGCTAGCCAACTGCGCCACGCCCCGACTAAAGAACAAAATTCAAATCTATTAAATATCTCTCAACAACTTTAAAATATGATTTAATTCATTTTTAATATCTTGCAAAAACTTAGAATCTGGCATATGGTCTTGAGAAATATTTTCATTATTTTTATTTTTTTTATTTCTTATAAAATATTTCTTAACACCCTCTATTGTATAGCGTTCATTATACAATAAATTTTTTATCTTAAAAACTGTTTCTATATCTTCTTTACAATAAATCCTTTTCCCATTACTGTTTCGTATAGGTCGCAAAATTTTAACTTCATCTTCCCAATACCTTAAAGTATGTTTAGGCACCAATGTTAAACGTGCAACTTCACTTATAGTAAATTTTTCTTTTTCTGGTACAAGCTTATTTTGAAACATTAAAACACCTCTTTTAATCTTGGAAAAAGTCTTTTGATTGTTTAAACCTAATCTTTTTCATGGGAGATATAAGAAGTTTTTGGCCTGTTTTTGGATTTCTACCATTTTTAGTTTTTGTTTCAAACATATTAAAACTTCCAAAACCAGTTATAATAACTTTTTCACCGTTTTTTATAGCAATTGACATTTCTTCAAATACTTTATTTACAACAATATCTGCTTCTTTTTTTGAACTTAATATTTTAGATAATGAGCAAGCTATATCATTTTTTGTCATAATAAATTCTCCGTCATTCTTGTTTTGGAACTCTCATCATCAAATCATTTACAGCAGTGAGAGGATTTTTACATTCAAATAAAACTTTATAAACTTCATTTATTATTGGAAGTTCCAAATTTAATTTCTTGCCTATTTCATAAGCACTAACTGCATTTTTTACACCTTCTGCCACCATATTATTAATGCTATTTTGAGCAGCACATAAGGTTTTCCCTGACCCAATAGCTTCCCCAACAGCACGGTTTCTTGAATGTTTAGAAAAACATGTTACAATTAAATCTCCAGCACCTGATAGACCAAAAAAAGTTTCTTCTTTGCCACCCAAAGCAACACCAACCTTTGCTGACTCTTTTAAACCTCTTGACACTATAGCTGCTTTAGTATTGTCTCCATAATTTAAGCCATCTATTATACCAGAAGCTATAGCAAAAACATTCTTTAACGCTGCTCCAACTTCAACACCTATAATATCAGTTTGAGTATAGACCCTAAAAAAGTTGTTCATAAATAAAGCTCTACATTTTTCAGATACTTCAAAATTTGTAGATGCAGATGTAACAGCTGTAGGTATTTTTCTACAAACTTCTTCAGCATGACTTGGACCAGAAAGTACTGCTATGTTATTGTAAACTCCACTAAAAACAGACTCTATAACTTCAGACATTCTAAGTAAAGTTTTATTCTCTATCCCTTTTGTAGCACTTACTATGAGTTTATCTTGTAAACAAACTCCATTACTTTTAAGTAAGTTACAAGTTGATCTCATATAGTCTGAAGGAATAACAAATAAAACAACATCACTACTATTAAATTTTTCAAAAGTATTTGTGACCTTTATGCCTTCAGGCAATAAGCTGCCTGCTTCAAAAGGTTTTAATTTCCTATCGTTTAAATCTTTTGCTCTTTTAGCATCAATCTCCCAAATAGTAACATCATGTCCATTATCAGATAAAAGCATTGCAAGTGTCGCTCCCCAAGATCCAGCACCTAAAACAGTAATTTTCATGTTATTTCCTCTTAAACAACACAGATTTATTTTCTTTTCCCTCTTTAAGTCTTTTTAAATTAGATTTATGTTTATAAATAATTAACATTGCTATTGCAAAAGAAAATATTATAGCCTCTAAAGAGTATCCACAAAAGTATGAACCAATAGGTAGACTTAAAGCTGCACATATTGAAGACAAAGATATGTAACTAAAACATAAAAACACCAATATAAAAATACTAAAAGCTATTACAGTAGGCATAGGCATAAGAGCTAAAAACACACCCAGCCCAGTAGCAACTCCCTTACCACCCTTAAAACTAAAAAAAATCGGAAACATGTGCCCTAACAGGACTGCAAAACATACCATTACGCTATATGAAAAAGAATCGCTAATATATATAGCAAAAAATACGACTATAAAACCTTTAAATGCATCTAAAATAAGCGTAAAAATAGCAGGCCATGTACCTGCAATCCTTAAAACATTAGTAGTACCAGGATTGTTGGATCCTACTTTACGTATATCTACATTAACTACCATCTTGGTAATAATATAAGCAAAATTTATTGAGCCACATAAATAAGCACAAATTATATAAATAATTGCTAATAACATTTTAATACTCCATTTTCTTTTCTATAATATTTTCTGAATTTTAAAACTATAGGGGTCCCCATAAGTCCAAACTTCGTTCTTAAACAGTTTTCCAAATATCTTTGATAAGAAAAGTGTACAAGCTTTACATCATTTACAGAAAACACAAAAACAGGAGGTTTTGTTGCAACTTGAGCATATTCTTTAAGTTTTAAAGTTTTCCCCTTGCTTACATACGGTTTTCTAGTGGTTGCATCTCGTATAGTATCGTTAAATTCTTGTTGCACTAATTCTTTTGAGTATTGTTCAAAAACAAGCTCTGCTTCATGAAACACTCTATCTAACCTTTGCCCTGTTTTTGCAGATACAAAAATAATGTTTGCCCAATTCATAAATTTTATTCTTTCTCTTAACTGATCCGTAAAACATTTGACAGCCTCTTCTTTGTCTGCTATAAGGTCCCATTTATTTACAGCAACAATAACAGGCTTGTTTTTTTCACACAGTAATCTTGCTATTTTAACTTCCGTATCTCCTATACCTTGATTAGCATCTGCAACCAAAACAGCAACATCGGCATCATCAATAGCATAGCTTGTACTTAACGATGACAGATATCCCATGTCGTCTTTCATCTTGCTGCCTCTATGAAGTCCTGCTGTATCTATAATAATATAGTCTTTATTATTAACTTTTACATGTGTAGATAAAGAATCTCTTGTAGTGCCAGGCGCATTGTGCACAATACTACGCTCTTCTTTACTTATAGCATTTACAAAAGAAGATTTTCCTACATTAGGTTTACCTACAAGAATTATTTTTAAAAAGTTTTCTACTTTCTTTGTTTTTCTATCATATTTGATATTATCCCAAATTCTATCTAGTAAATCACCAGAATTACGACCATGACTTGCTGACACAAAAACGACATCATCAAAACCTAAAGAATAAAATTCATAACCTTTTATTTCTTCAGCTTGAGTATCTATTTTATTTACAACCAAAATAGTTGTTTTATGGCTAAGCCTTACTTGTTGAGCAATTTGCTTATCTATTGGATGTATACCTGTTTTAGCATCAACAATAAATAAAATAATATCTGCTTTCTCTAAAGCAACATTAAGTTGAGAAGACATTTCATAGGAAAATACAGAATTATCTGTACTCCAACCAGCAGTATCTGTAATAATAAGTTTTTTGTCTTTCCAAGAAATTTCATAATCATTTCTATCCCTAGTAGTACCAGGCATAGAATGTATGATTGCCTTTTTTTTGCCAACAAGTCTATTAAAAAGTGCACTTTTACCTACATTAGGTCTACCAACTATAACAACTTTTGTTAACATTTTAAATAAATCCTTTACCTGCTTATTTAAACAATCTAAAAATATCTACTACACAATTTCATAGATGTTGCGACTAAGAAGATGAGTATTTTTATTCTTAGAAAAATAATATTATTTATATGAAATTTTATAATATTATTAACATATTGACAACAAAAAAAGCCAGTCTTATTGACTGACTTTTAAATCTAAATAAAAGCGGGCGATGGGACTTGAACCCACGACCTTCTCGTTGGCAACGAGACGTTCTACCACTGAACTACACCCGCAAAATAAACCTAAATAAAAATGCTGAGGGCGGGATTTGAACCCGCATCCGGTTAAGGACACGCCCCTCAAACGTGCGCGTATGCCAGTTCCGCCACCCCAGCATGTGCTATTTATTACCAACAGGCTTTACTGGAACGCTTACAGGAACATTGGAAAGCTGTTTAACTACAGACATCATACCTATATTGGTAGAAAGCTTTGTAAGCATTAAAGAAGTAAACAAAAATATACAAGCCATAACTATTGTCAACTTCTTTATAAACGCTACACCTGATGGCGCATTAAAAATCTGGTCAGAACCACCACTACCAAAAACACCTGCCATACCACCGCTTTTACCGGCCTGCAAAAGAACAACAGAAATTAATCCAGCACATACGCAATAATGTACAAATTTTAATGTAAAAAATAGTATATTTACTGTATTATTCATTATTTTTCAATTATACAACAATTTTTCCGACGTGTCAATATATACAGCAGCGCTATATTTTTGTTACGTTTCGCCTATTTTGGAAATGTAGACTATAGAGACTCTCTAAAGCCTTTAATATACATTTTTAGACTCTGCTGCATTAAAAAACTTGTATTTATCACTTAGGCAAGCCCTATGTTTTTACCTCGCTTTGAAAAAAATCACAGCATTTATACGCTTAGACATTTCATGTTTTTACTTTTTGTCCGGAAGAGCAGCAATACCTGGCAATTCTTTTCCCTCTAAAAATTCCAACGAGGCTCCTCCTCCTGTAGAAATGTGACTTATTCTTTTATCAACTCCTGCTTTCTTTACAGCAGAAATAGAGTCCCCACCACCAACAACAGATATAGCCCCATTATCAGTTGCCTGAGCAACTAAATCAGCAAGAGTAATTGTACCTTTAGAAAATTTATCTATCTCAAAAACCCCAAGAGGACCATTCCAAAGAATAGTTTTTGAAGACTTAATAGTTTCTGCAAATTTTTCCACTGATTTAGGACCGATATCTACTCCCATAAATCCATCAGGAATTGCCTCATCTATTGTCTCTTCAACTTGAGCATCTTGCGGAACTTGTTTATTTGTAAAATCAACTTTGTTTACAATTATGTGGTCTACTGGAAGCAAAAAGTCTACTTTTCTTTCTTTTGCTTTCTTAATAAATTCTGAAGCTAAATCTAATTTATCATTTTCAACAAGAGATGTTCCAGTACTTACACCTTGAGATCTTAAAAAAGTGTAGGCCATCGCGCCAGCAATTATAATAGCATCAATTTTATTTAAAAGATTCTCTATAACACCTATTTTATCAGAAACTTTTGCACCTCCAAGAATTGCCAAAAATGGCCTTTGTGGACTTTCTAAAGTTTCTCCTAAAAATTTAAGTTCTTTTTCCAAAAGCAAGCCTGCAGCAGCATCTTTAACGTATTTAACTACTGCAGATGTTGAAGCATGAGCCCTGTGTACTGTACCAAAAGCATCCTGAACAAAAACGTCACCCATTGAAGCAATTTGTTTTGCAAATTCTTCCATTGCAACTTTATCTTTGTCTCCAGCAACATCTTTCCCTTCTTCTTCAGGATGGAATCTTAGATTTTCAAGCAATAAAATTTCTCCTGGCTTTAAATTAGCCGCTGCTTTCTTAGATTCCTCACTTATACAATCTCCTCCAATAAATTTGATAGGTTTACCTAAAAGCTCGTTTAAACGCACTGCGACTGGTTTCAAACTCATTTCAGGAACAAATTTACCTTTTGGTCTTCCTAAATGAGATATAAGAATTATTGCGGCATTTTGTTCTAATAAATATTCAATTGTAGGAATGGTTGCAACTATTCTTTTATCATTTGTTATATTAAGACTTGCATCTAAGGGAACATTATAATCAACTCTAACTAAAACTTTTTTACCTTTTACATTAATATCTTTAAGCACTTTTTTCATAATCTATACTCCAAAGAACAAAACTGCACTTGCATGCATATAATGTGTGCAAGTGCAGTTTTGTTTATTATTTTTCTATTTGCTATTTCTATAATATTGTTAATAAACGTCATAGAACTCCTAATTATAAATATCCTTAACCGTTTACTTTTTTCATATACGCAATAAGATCTAAAGTTTTATTTGAATACCCCCACTCATTATCGTACCAAGAAACAACTTTAACAAATTTATCTGTTAAAGCAATTCCTGCTTTTGCATCAAAAATTGACGTACGAACATCACCTAAAAAGTCTGAAGAAACAACGTCATCTTCTGTATAACCCAAAATACCTTTTAGATTTCCCTCAGACTCAGACTTCATAACAGATTTGATCTCTTCATAAGAAGCTGGTTTTGCTAAGTTTACTGTTAAATCAACAACAGAAACATCTAGCGTAGGAACACGAAACGACATACCAGTCAACTTTCCATTTAATTCTGGAATTACCTTTCCCACTGCTTTTGCTGCGCCTGTAGAAGAAGGTATAATATTTCCTGAAGCTGCTCTACCACCTCTCCAGTCTTTAGCAGAAAGGCCATCTACCGTCTTTTGTGTAGCTGTTGTAGCGTGAACGGTAGTCATAAGTCCATCAAGTATTCCAAAGTGATCATGTAAAACCTTAGCAAGAGGAGCTAAACAATTTGTTGTACAAGATGCATTTGATACTATTTGAGTGCCTTTTTTGTATGAGTCAAGATTTACACCACAAACAAACATAGGAGTATCATCTTTGGAAGGAGCAGATAACACAACATACTTTGCGCCAGCATCCATATGAGCTTGAGCTTTCTCTTTGCTGAGAAAAAGTCCTGTCGATTCTACTACATATTCTGCGCCAACATCTGACCATTTTAAATCAGCTGGATTTTTTTCAGCTGTAACACGAATAGTATTCCCATTAACAACCAAGTTGCCATCTTTAACTTCAATTGTCCCTTTAAATTGACCATGCATAGTATCGTACTTTAACATATAGGCCATATAATCTACACTTATCAAATCATTAATAGCTACAACCTGAATATCTTTCCTATTTTGAGCAGCACGAAAAACTAAACGCCCAATACGACCAAAACCATTAATGCCTACTTTAGCTGTCATATTATTCCTCCTGGAGATTTATTCTCATTTAGAATATATTATAAAATTACAATATCTTAGTCAAACAAAAACTTATATTACCTGACTTGACCTTTTGGGTTACCCCATTCCTCCTTTTTTATGAGTGCTTTTCCCTTTTTTTCGTTAAAGCGGTCAAGTCAGGTAATATGGGGACATACAAAAAAAACAAGCTCTTTGAAATTCAATTCAAAGAGCTTGTATGAAAATTATATTTTTAATTAGTTTTAGTTGTTTGAGGATGATGTAAGTTGTAAAAATTGTTTATTCAACCCAAAAACAGCAGTAATCCAAAATAAAACTATTACAATAAACACACTTGCTACTACTCCTGCAAGCGATAGAAGAGATGACCCTGCAAATATTATATTTAGCAACACATACAAAATTAAAGATCCGCCAGATTTACCAGCACGACCACCAATAACATCAACAACAGCTTTCCCCTTAGATTTTAATTCATCGTCTAGAGGTATATAACTCATTTCTTTAGTCGGATCAAAAAGCGAATACTTTATACCTTTGGATAAGAAATTTTGAACTAAACCAACTCCAACTATAACTCCTAAAACTGTAAGCCCCAAACCTGCAAGAGGAGCTGAAAGAGAATCCTTAAATATAATAAAGCCGAAGAAAATGAGACCTGTTAAAATAATCATAATTGGAGTCATTAATGCACCTGTAAGCCAAGAACATCTACGTAATATATTTGTACCTATTAGCATGCATATAATTGTACAGATTCCTGTAAGAAGTTGAAGGTTTCCCATAAACGCACCATACGCAGCTTTTGTAGGATATAACAAGCTTGCTTGCCCTTTCCACACAACTTCTACCAAGTTTATGCTTATCCCATAGCAAATTACCAAAAGCGCAATATATCCCAAATATTTTGATTTTAAAATATACTTAAAGCTTTCAGTCAGTGACAATTTTTCTTTCTTTTTAGGTTTCTTTATTTCATTAGGATTGTAGTAGAGAGGGTCTTTTAAGATGTAGTTATTTAAACGATAATATAAAGCAACTACGCAAAGACCAGATATTACTATAACCATCATCAAATAAGGCAATGCGTTCCAACTAGTGCTACTAGAATGTGCTTCACTGCTGTTTAAACTTTTTAAAACAAGACCAGTTGCTATCAAGGCTCCATTTGCAATAAAACCAAACATTGCATAAAAACGTTTTGATTCTTTAATGGAAGTTACATCATTAGCAAAACGCCAAAACATTAATCCAATCATTGCGCTTCCCCACAACTCTGCCATTACATAAAATGAAGAAAACACCCAAGAACCGATAGGTTTTAACAATCCACCTATCAAAGGAATAGAAACATTCGAAACATCAAACTGTAGATATTGATGAAATGGATATAAAACTGTCATAAATAAAGCAAAATATGTTACAAAGAAAAGCGTTATGATATAAAAAACTGTATCTTTTTTAAAAATATTTACCAGCTTAGAATAAACTAGCATAAATAACATCGCAGAAGGTAATACAAACCACAATTTTATTGTAGGAATTACTTCTGCTCCAAGAGATGTAACTACCAAGGAATCTTTTATAGATCTTAACATACTATAATTAAACAAAATACAAAAAAACATAAACGCCATCGGTAAAAACTTTTTTGTTTCAAACTTATGTATTGGCCACAATACAGCTCGCCAACCTGTAAGTTGCTGTTCTACTGCATTCATTTTCCCTCCATAGTATTAAATACAGTACAATACTGTAACTTTCTTAGAATAATAAATTTATTAAATAATAAAGAATCTACTCCTACTTACTTATATAATCATTAAAATTATAACATTATTTTGAGAACAATAAAGGTTCTTCTTGTAAAAAATTTGCGAATTTTCAAGCTAACTAAAAAAATAATTTTTGAAATGTATAAATTGAATAATCTATACAAGCTAATTTAAGATATACTTGTATCTACAATTAAAGTCCTAAATAGATTAACATTTATTACTAGAATAGTTATTTTCTTCTTTTGTTATAAATATATCATGAGGATGGCTTTCAACAAGACCTGCAGAAGTTATTTTTACAAATTTTCCTTTTTCTTTAAGTTCCTGTACACTAGCAACCCCACAATATCCCATCGCAGCTCTTAAACCACCCATTAATTGATAAACAACATCACTAACAGAACCTCTGTAAGGCACACGGCCTTCTACACCTTCTGCTACTAATTTTTTCGTATTTTCCTGAAAATATCTGTCACTGCTACCAGCTGCCATAGCAGATGAAGACCCCATACCCCTGTAAGATTTAAATGCACGACCATTATAAATTATATCTTCACCAGGACTCTCTTTTGTTCCAGCAAGTAGAGACCCCATCATACACACATTTGCACCTGCTGCAATTGCCTTAGGTATATCTCCAGAGTATTTAATTCCACCATCTCCAATAACTGGAACACCATATTCTTTAGCTACTTTATAGCAATCATAAATTGCAGTAATTTGCGGTACACCTATACCTGTAACAACTCTTGTTGTACAGATCGCTCCAGGTCCTATACCAACTTTAATTGCATCAACACCTGCTTTAATTAATACTTCTGCGGCTTCAGGAGTTGCAATATTACCTGCTATTAATTGAACATTTGGAAAAGTACTCTTAACTTTTTCTATAGCATCTAGCACCCCCTGACTATGCCCATGAGCTGTATCTATAACTAAAACATCTACATTTGCATCAATTAGAGCTTTTGCTCTTATTAAAAAATCTTTAGTAATCCCTACAGCTGCACCAACAAGAAGCCTTCCCTTTTCATCTTTTGCTGAATTTGGATAACGTATAGCTTTTTCTATATCTTTAATTGTAATAAGACCTTTCAAAACATAATTTTCATCTACTAAGGGAAGTTTCTCTATTTTTTTACTTTGCAGTATCTCTTTTGCTTCTTGTATAGAAGTACCAACTTTTGCAGTTATAAGATTGTCTTTCGTCATTATATCTTCAATTTTTTTTGTTTCATCACTCTCAAAACGCATATCCCTATTTGTAATAATACCAATAAGCTTGCCAGTATCATTTACAATAGGAGCCCCTGAAATTCTGTACCTTGCAGCTAAAGTTTTTGCTTCACCTAAAGTATTGTCTTTTTTTAAAGAAAATGGATCATATATAACTCCATTGTCACTTCTCTTAACTGTATCTACCTCTAAAGACTGGGCTTCTATAGACATATTTTTGTGTATTATACCTATTCCTCCCTCTCTGGCAATAGCTATAGCCATTTTTGACTCTGTAACAGTATCCATGCCAGCGCTCATCAGAGGAATATTTAATTTAATTTTCTTAGTTAAATTTGTATCTAGCTTAACATCTTTGGGAAGCACTTGTGAATGTCTTGGGATCAACAAAACATCATCAAAAGTTAAAGCTTCTTTTGAAAATTTTGTATCCATTTTATCCCCATACTTAATAATATATTAATTTAATAAAAACTCCGACGGCTGGACTCGAACCAGCAACCGATCGGTTAACAGCCGATTGCTCCACCATTGAGCTACGTCGGAATCAAATTCTATTTAAATGATGTTTATTATTATACTTATTTCTAAAAAAATTTCAAGTGCAAGTGTATGTAGAACTTGTTATACTGGAACTATCATGATTACCTGTTCTTAAAATATTCAATGATATTGATAAGACAAAAAACACTCTAACTTTATAGATAATATGATATTTAATATTATTTATTAAATTTTTTTGATCGTTTGATTGTTTATAGTAGATAAAGTTTTGTACAATTATTATACAAAAAATAAACAACGGAGTCTTCATGAGAAGCAATCAGATAAAAAAAGGCGTTTTAAGAGCGCCAAATAGATCTTTATTATATTCTACTGGTATAAGTCCAAAAGATATAAGTAAGCCGTTTATAGGTATTGCTTCCTCATTCTCAGATTTAGTTCCAGGGCATGCATCAATGCGCGACTTGGAAAGATATATAGAAAGAGGGATAGCTGCAGGTGGTGGAGTTCCTTTCATTTTTGGAGCACCTGCAGTGTGCGATGGAATTGCTATGGGACACAGTGGAATGCATTATTCTTTAGGTTCAAGAGAAATAATTGCAGATTTAATTGAAACGATAGCAAATGCACATATGTTAGATGGACTTGTACTATTATCAAATTGCGATAAAATCACGCCTGGTATGCTCATGGCAGCTGCAAGATTAAATATTCCCTCTATCGTTGTAACTGCAGGTGCTATGTTAACAGGTATGTACGATAAAAAAAAACGATCTATGGTCAGAGATACTTTTGAAGCTGTTGGGCAATACCAAGCAGGACAAATTACAAAACAGCAGCTTTCAGAACTTGAAATGTCAGCTTGTCCAGGTGTTGGAGCATGCCAAGGAATGTATACAGCTAACACCATGTCATGTTTAACTGAAAGCATGGGGATGTCTTTAAAAGAGTGTGCAACAGCGCTTGCGGTTAGCGCAAAGAAAAAAAGAATAGCTTATGAGTCAGGCTTAAAAATTGTTGAACTTATAAGAAAAAATGTAAAACCTCGTGATATTTTAACTATAAACGCTTTTAAAAATGCTATTTGCGTAGATATGGCTTTAGGAGGCTCTACAAATACAGTTTTACATCTTCCAGCTATAGCAAACGAAGTTGGCATAAAGATTCCACTAGAGTTATTCGACACTATTTCTAAAAAAACTCCTCAGATAGCTTCTTTAGAACCCGCGGGGGACCATTATATGGAAGATTTGGATAATGCTGGTGGAATACCTGCAGTCTTATCTGCCATCCAAAAAAATTTAAGAAACTCTAAAACAGTTACTGGACCAACTATAATTGAAATAGCAAAATCTTCAAAAATTTTAGATGAAAACATTATAAGAGCAAAAAATCCATACAAAAAAGAAGGTAGCATTGCAATTTTAAAAGGTAATATAGCACCAAATGGCTGTGTTGTAAAGCAAGCAGCAGTAAATGAAAACATGAAAATATTTAAAGGCAGAGCTAGAGTGTTTAATTGCGAAGATGACGCTATGAAAGCAATCCTTGATAAAAAAATTATTCCGGGAGATGTTGTCGTTATAAGGTATGAAGGACCTGCAGGAGGACCTGGCATGAGAGAAATGTTAGGACCGACAAGTACATTACATGGAATGGGATTAAGTGATTCTGTAGCACTGCTTACTGATGGACGATTTTCAGGAGGAACCAGAGGACCTTGCATAGGGCATATCTCACCTGAAGCAGCATTGGGAGGACAAATAGCAGCAATAAACGAAGGTGATATTATAAATATAAACATACCTGAAAGAACTTTAAATGTTGAATTAAGTGATGAAAAAATAAAAGCAAGACTTGCCAAAGTAATAAAGCCTGAACCTAAAATTAAGTCTGGATATTTGGCACGCTATGCAAAGCTTGTACACTCTGCAGATACGGGTGCTATATTAAAATAGCATGTGTGCTACTAAAGTTTTCAATAGAGGTCTTTTGCTGTTGTGGGGTAAAAATGGAGAAAAAAACCGGGTCTCAAATTTTAATTGAATGTTTATTAAAAGAAAATGTTGAGGTGGTATTTGGTATACCTGGAGGACAAGCACTCCCAATATTTGATGCAATATATAAATCAAATTTTAACTTTATACTAACTAGACATGAGCAAGCAGCTTCACATATGGCAGACGGTTATGCACGTTCTACAGGAAAGCCCGGAGTATGTATAGTAACATCAGGACCTGGAGCTACAAATATAGTTACTGGACTTGCAACAGCTTATATGGACTCTGTGCCAATAATTGCAATTACAGGTCAAGTTTCTACAAGAGTAATAGGACAAGATTCTTTTCAAGAAGCTGATACAATAGGTATAACACGTCCTGTAACAAAACATAATTTTTTAGTTAAAAATGTAAAAGATTTAGCAAAAACTATAAAAGAAGCTTTTTATATAGCAACAACTGGAAAACCTGGCCCAGTTTTAGTTGATATTCCAATAAACATTCAAAAAGATACATGTAGTTTTGTTTACCCAGAAAAAGTACATCTATGCTCATATAAACCTACTTGCAATGGACATCCAGGTCAAATAAAAAAAGCTGCAGAAATTATAAATAGTAGCACGAAACCTGTACTTTATATTGGCGCTGGAGTAGTAATTTCAAAAGCTGAAAAAGAAATCTTAGAATTATCAAAAAAATCTGATATACCTGTTACAAACACTCTACTTGCTGTTGGTGCTTACTCAAACAATACGAATTTAAATTTAGGGATGCTTGGCATGCACGGCACTTTCTGCGCAAATAAAGCAGTGCAAACCGCAGATGTTATTATAGCAGTTGGAGCAAGATTTGATGACAGATGTACAGGTAAAGTGTGTGATTTTGCAAAAAGTGCAAAAATAATACATATAGATATAGATCCTACGGCAATATCCAAAATTGTCAATGTGGATATTCCAGTTGTGGGAGACGCTAAAATTGTCTTAAAAGAAATGTTAAGCCTAATAAAAACAAAAAAAAGAAAGAATTGGATAAAAACAATTGAATTATGGCAACAAGAACACCCTTTAACTTATGAAAAAAATGATAATAAACTACATCCACAATATGTAATAGAAAAAATTTCAGAACTTACAAAGGGCGAAGCTATTATAACTACAGAAGTTGGACAACATCAAATGTGGGCTGCACAATATTATAAACCTAAAAAATCTAGGCTATTTTTAAGTTCTGGAGGGCTTGGCACTATGGGTTTTGGATACCCGGCCGCTATAGGAGCAAAATTTGGCAATATCAACAAAGAAGTTATAGTTATAGCTGGAGACGGCTCTTTTCAAATGAATATGCAAGAAATGGCTGTAGCAGTTTTAAACAACATAAGTGTTAAAGTCGTTATATTAAACAATCAATATTTGGGAAATGTAAGACAATGGCAAGAGATGTTTTATAATAAAAGATACTCTCACTGTTGTCTTGCAAAACGTAAAAATTGCCCCGAGTGGTGCAATAAACCGAGCAGAAGTTTGTGTCCAGTTTATGTGCCAGATTTTGTGAAATGGGCTAATAGTTATGGAGTTTTAGGGATGCGTGTAACACGTAAAAAAGATGTCAAACCAGCTTTAATAAAAATGTTAAAAGAAAAGAGCTCAGTGGTTTTAGATATGTGGATTGAAATAGAGGAAAATATTTTCCCAATGGTACCAAATGGAGCATCTCTTGATGAAATTATCACAAGAATGAATGGATAATTAATTTTGTATCGTTTCAAATTATACATCAAGTATTTTGTATAATTTAGTAAATGGGGGTAGAATGCGACACATAGTTTCAGTTCTAGTTGAAAATAAATTTGGCGTTCTTGCAAGAATTGCAACTCTTTTTGCAGCACGTGGGTTTAACATAAATTCTCTATCAGTAAATGAAACAAATGATCCTACAATATCTCAAATGACCATTGTAGTTAAAGGAGATGCTTCAATATTGGAACAAGTTACAAAACAATTAAACAAACTAGTTGACGTTATAAAAGTTATAAATTTTAAAGATAAAGGTTATATAGAACGAGAATTAGTTCTTATAAAAATAAATACTCCTAGATCTTTACGAGAAGAAATTATTAAGCTTGTTGGTCTTTTTAATGCCAGAATTATAGACATGTCTTTAGACTATATAACAATAGAAATAACAGCTGAAGAAGATAAAATAAACACTTTTATAAAAATGATGTTACCTTATGGTATAAAGGATATATGCTCTACTGGCATTATAGCTTTAAACAAAGAACACGCTAATAAGACAAAATAATTATAGAATTCTAAAGGAGACACAAAATGGCAGAAGTAAAAATGTATTATGAAAAAGATGCAGATTTAAATCTTTTGAAAAATAAAACTATAGCGATTTTAGGATACGGTAGCCAAGGGCATGCACATGCTTTAAATTTAAAAGATTCTGGATTAAATGTTATAGTAGCCCAAAGGCCTGGTGGAGCCAATTATAAAAAAGCTATTGAAGATGGATGGAATCCTCTTAGTGTTAAAGAGGCAGTAAAACAAGCAGACTGGGTACAAATTTTACTTCCGGACGAAGTACAAAAAAAGGTTTGGGAAGAAGATATAAAGCCTAACATAAAAAAAGGTACTATACTAAGTTTTTCTCATGGTTTTAATATACGATTTAAACAAATCATCCCTCAAGAACATTTAGATGTAATCATGATTGCTCCTAAAGGACCTGGGCGCTTAGTAAGAAGACAATATGAAGAACAAAGAGGTGTTCCTTGCCTAATAGCAGTAGATCAAAATGTTAGTGGTAAAGCAAAAGAATTAGCTCTTGCTTATGCTAAAGGTATCGGAGGAAGTAGAGGAGGTGTTTTAGAAACTACATTTAAAGAAGAAGCTGAGACTGATCTTTTTGGAGAGCAAGCAGTTTTATGCGGAGGGCTTGTAGAGCTCATAAATTCTGGTTTTGAAACACTTGTCGCTGCTGGTTATCAACCAGAAATCGCATACTTTGAATGCTGTCATGAAGTTAAGCTAATTGTAGACTTAATTTTTGAAGGTGGTTTTAGTAAGATGAATAACTCGATTTCTGATACCGCAGAATATGGTGAATATGTGACAGGAAAGCGTATAATAACAGATCAAACAAGAATAGAAATGAAAAAAATTTTAGATGATATTCAATCAGGAAAATTTGCTGATAATTGGCTTAAAGAAAATCAAAATGGTAGACCTTTTTTTAATAAAGAAAGAAAAGAAATCAGTCAAAGAACTATTGAAACAATAGGTGATAGATTACGTTCAAAAATGGCTTGGTCAAAAAAACAATTTTAATAATACTCTAACATCAGCCCATTTTTCTAGAAAGTTTAAAAATAAATGTATAAAAACAAAACAGGAGTAAGATTTGTCAAAAAAAATTATTAAAATACTTATTACTATAGTAATTATTGGAACTTCAATTTATTTCTCTTTTAACATGATAATGAATTCTCTAATTCATAGTAAAAAAGAACTAGAAGTACCTCTCCTTATTGGAAAAAGTCTGTATGATTCTTTAGATGAGCTTTCAAAAATAGGGTTTGGTTTAATAAAAGATGGTGAAGAGGCAAATCAAAATGTACCTTCTGGAATAATTTTAAGACAAAATCCTCAAGCTGGTATACTAGTAAGAGAAGGGAAAATAATTAAAGTAACAATAAGTCAAGGCGGAGAAATTGTTTACGTGCCAAATCTTGTTGGACAGACTATACGTTCTGCCGATATTACTTTGAAACGCTCAACCCTTGTTATGGGAGAAGTCGAAAGAAAATTTTCAGCAGTAATGGAAAAAGATTATGTTATCTCTCAAGATATAAAGGCAGGTCAAAAAGTAGATAAAGATTCTGTAGTAAATATAATTGTTTCTGAAGGCCTCCCTCCAGAAGGAACAATACTTATGCCAAATTTTGTAAATCTAAATATAGAAGAAGCCAAAATTTGGGCATCTGCAAATGATGTTAATTTGGATATAAAAACAGAAAATAATGAAGGTATTGAAAATAATACTATTATAAATCAATATCCTCAACCAGACACAAATATAAGTGACGCTAGATATGTCACTTTGACAATATCTACAAATGAAATTAACTTGCAATGATAAATATGAATTAATTTGGTGAGTAAACATATGAAAAAAATTCTTGTAGCACCTTCTATTCTTTCTGCAAATTTTGCAAATTTAGAAAAAGACATCCAAATGGTAGAAAATGCTGGAGCCGATTGGTTACATATAGATGTAATGGATGGACACTTTGTCCCTAATATTACAATAGGACCTGACATTGTTAAATCTATTAGAAAAATCACAAACCTCTTTTTTGATGTACATCTTATGATTAGTGAACCTCAAAAATATTACCAAGATTTTAAAAAATCAGGAGCAAATTTAATAACTTTTCACAATGAAGTTGACATCAACAAAAAGAAGTTAATACAAGACATAAAAACTTATAATATTAAAGCTGGTATATCAATAAAGCCAAAAACAAACATATCAGAAATAGAAGATTTGTTACCTTATTTAGATTTAGTTCTAGTTATGACAGTTGAACCAGGCTTTGGCGGACAGTCTTTTATGGATGACATGATTGGTAAAATAAAAGATTTAAAAAGTATTATTAATAAATATAAATATAATTGTCTTGTGGAAGTTGATGGAGGAATAAATAATCAAACAGCTATAGTTTGTGTTAATGCAGGAGCAGATGTTTTAGTTAGTGGAAGTTATATATTCTCTTCAACAAATTTGAAAAAATCTATAGAATCTCTGACTCTATGAGAAAACTATTTCTTTTATCACTTTTGTTTTTTATTATATTTGGTTCCAACAAAACAATATTTGCCCAACAAAAAGATACACTTCCAAATGAAAGTGTAAACGTAATTATGGATGACCAGATAATCAGTGGTATTAATGTATATAAAATATCTGACCAAACAAAATATTTTTCTATAAAAGAAGTAGCTAAAATATATAAGGCAACCTTAGAATGGAAGCCTGTAAGTTCTCAGATTACAATGATCCTGAATAATAGAAAAATAGATATTAAAACAAATAGTACAATTGTAATATTTGGACGGAAGAAAAAAAGAATGTCCCTGCCATCTAGGCTTATAAAAGGTAATATCTATATACCTCCTGAAATTCTTACTTCCAATGAATTCGCCCAAATTGCAGAAACTACAACACAATGGAACCCTTCTTCTTTGGTACTTACTATAACACATAAATCAAATATATCAGCAGTGAGATTTTTCTCTAAAGAAGAAAGCTCTGAAATTACTGTACACTTAGATGAACCTTTACCTTATACGGTAACAAAAACATCACAAAGCATAACTTTAACTATTTTAAAAGGTAAAATACAAAGAGATTCAATGGAAATAAATAATGGAATAATTAAAGATATTCAATATTATCCTTATGGAAAATCTGCAATTGTGAAGCTAAATCTACAGCAAGTAGTAAAATCTTTTAAAGTAGAAAAGTTAGTTAGACCTAATAGAATATTAATAGGCCTAATTCATTCTAAACCAATAAAAATATTTGATGAAGATGTTTTTAAAGAAATACAATATCAGGAGTTGGATGAAGATGAGCCACCACAACAAAACGATATAGCTTCTACTGCCATTTACGAACAGGCACAAATTATATCTATAAATGAAAATAGTACAGACAACAAGGACTTAGACGCAATTGCCGTATCAAAATTTACGCAAGATACTATTGCAGACGATAGTTTTAATATAGTTGACGACACTCAAACAATGCCAACGATCTATCCTAAAAAAACTGTTAAGCGTAAAAAGATTATAGTTTTAGATGCTGGGCATGGAGGTGAAGATCCTGGAGCAATAGGCGCAAACGGTACAAAAGAGAAAGACATAAATCTTGCAATCGTCCAAGAATTGAAATCTGTTTTTGACAATGACAAGGATTATGAACTAGTTCTCACAAGAAAAGATGATACTTTTATCCCTCTTGCAGAAAGAACAAATATCGCAAATGAACACAATGCAGATTTGTTTATATCCATACATTGTAACGCAAATTTGAATAAAAACGCAAACGGATTTGAAATTTACTTTTTGTCTGAAAAAGCAACAGATTCTGAAGCTGCGGCTACCGCAGTTTTAGAAAATTCAGTTTTGGAACTAGAAGACAAACAAAACAAAAAACGTGCACTATTACAAGAAATGCTATGGTCTATGACAGCTAATGAATACATGAATGCTTCATCAGAGCTTAGCGCATTTATAGTAGATAAAATGCCGGTAAGACTTAAAATACCAAATAGAGGCATAAAACAAGCAAGCTTTTATGTTTTAAGAGGTGCTCAAATGCCAGCAGTGCTTGTAGAAAGCGCTTTTTTAAGCAACTACTCAGAAGAAGCAAAGTTAAATACAAAAAGGTTTCGCACTGCAGTAGCAGATTCAATATACGAAGGAATTGTTAAATATTATGCAAAAAAAGCAAAAGAAGAAAATAACAAATAATAATCCTATAGGTATTTTTGACTCTGGTTTTGGTGGACTTACAGTAATGTCAGAAATACATAAGGTTTTACCTTATGAGAATCTAATATATTTTGGAGATACTGCGCACGTACCCTATGGTTCTAAATCACAAAATGTAGTCGCAAAATTTTCAAAAGAAATAGCATCCTTTTTAATTAGACAAAAAGTTAAATTAATTGTTATAGCATGCAATACTGCAACAGCATTTACTCTGCCTATTTTGCAAAAAAAATTTAAAATTCCAATAGTAGGAGTTATAAAACCCGGGGCAAAAATTGCAATACTTACATCCAAAAATAAAAAAATTGGTGTCATAGGTACTGAAGGTACAATAAACAGCAATTCTTATATTAAAGAGATAAAAAAACTCGCACAAATAAAAGTGTACCAACAAGCTTGCCCTTTATTTGTCCCAATTGTAGAGGAAGGATTGATTAACTGTGATTTTACAAATGCTATTGTACAAAAATATATACGTCCTCTCTTGAATAAAAAAATTGATACCCTTGTTTTAGGTTGCACTCATTATCCTCTTTTAAAAAAAATAATAAAAAGAAATATTAAAAAAAATATTACCATTATAGATTCTGCACAAGCAATATCGCAGGAAGTCAAAAATATTTTAATACAAAAAAACTTATTGGCAAATAACAACGAGTCTAACCTTAAATTTTATGTTAGTGATAATCCTATAAAATTTAAAAAAATAGGATGCCGTTTTTTAGGCAAAAAAATAATAAATATTAAAAAAATTGATTTGGAGTAAAAAATGAATTATAAGCTGTCAGTTACAAAAAATTTTTCTGCTGCTCATTGTCTTAGAGAATATAAGGGCAAATGTGAAAATTTGCACGGCCATAATTGGAAAATAATAGCAACTTTTTGCGGAACCAAATTAGACAATACTGGAATGTTGATAGATTTTACAGATATAAAAAAATATCTAGATAAAATTATTTTATATTTAGATCATAAATTTCTAAACGAAATAGAACCTTTTAATAAAATTAATCCAACTGCAGAAAACTTAGCATCATTTATTTTAGAACAGCTAAAGTCTATAGAAACAGAAAATGCTAAAGCATGCCAAGTACAAATATGGGAGAGCGAGTCCTCTTGCGCAACAGTAAATATATAAAACCATACAAGGATTTCTCTGAAAATCCTAATGCGTATAATTACCGTGTGTGTTTTGACAATTCAAGACAAGATGGCCTACTAAGATTATATGACTTTTAGTCAGTCCCTTAGGCGAGACCAGTTTTAGATCATCTTTATTTACATTAATCTAGTTCCTTAAGTACTCTCAGCTGTGGTTAAAATGTATACAAAAACATCAACAACTCTTGGATCAAACTGAGTTCCAGAACCTCTGATAAGTTCTTCTACTGCTGCCTCTTTACCTAAAGATTTCCTATATGGTCTGTCAGACGTCATAGCATCATAAGCGTTTATAAGAGAAGTTATTCTTGAGCCAAGAGGAATTTCTTCACCTTTTAAACCCTCTGGATAACCTTGACCATTATACCATTCTTGGTGGTATAAAATTAAAGGAGCAATTTCAGATAAAAAATGTATGTGAACTATTATATTGTAACCTATATTATATTGTAACCTATAATAGGATGCACTTTCATAACATCTTTTTCCTGCTCTGTCAAACAATAGTCTTTTTTTAAAATAGACTCAGATATACCCACTTTCCCTATATCGTGCATCAATGAAGCATACTCTATTCGTCTTACAATATCTTTTTCTAACTCCATCTTTTTGGCTATTAATTTCGCATATTGTCTTGCTCTTGTAGCATGACTAAAAGTATAAGAATCTTTCACATCTATTATTCTATCTAAAGTTTGTACAATTTCAATGTATGAGTTATAAATAGTACCTGCCTTGCCCATTTTAAGGAAAAAAAGGAAGAATTTATTCATAAAAAGGAGGAATGGGGTAACCCAAAGAGTTAGTTTTATATAAAAACATCTAATTTTTGTTTTTTCTAAAAAAGAAGAA
>NZ_JAITJM010000052.1:0-38778 GCF_031278955.1 Candidatus Endomicrobiellum cubanum
CTTCAAATCCTTCCCCTGTTTGACTTGCACATGCGTACGATATTACTAAATCTAAAACCACGCTACTATCTCCTGCTTTTTCAAAAAATTCCTTCGCTTCTTTACTCCATTTTACTAATTTGTTTGTCATACTTTCCCTCATAAATCTAAAAATTCTATTTGGATATCTCTAAATATATCTCTTAAAGATTGTCAAGTTCTATTTTGATTGCTTTAATTATTTTTGAAATCTCATATTTAGTAATTATTAGCGGTAAAAATAAAACAAGTGTGTCTCCAAGATTTCTTATTATAATGCCTTGCTTTCTTATTCTACTACAAATTTTAGCGCCCATCTTAAGTTTACAATCATAAGGATTGCCTGTTTTTTTATCTTCTACGATTTCTATTCCTACCATTACTCCACATTGTCTAATATTTCCTATTTTAATATGACTTGAAAGTTCTTTAAGCTCTGTTTCAAGATTCTTAATTATAATATCTACTTTTTGCAAAATATTATCTTCCTTTAGTATGTCAATAACAGCATTTGCAGCTGCACAAGCTAATGGATTTGCAGTATAAGAATGCCCATGAAAAAATGTTTTAAATTCTTCATACTTGCCTAAAAAAGCATTGTAAATTTTATTCGTTGTAGCTGTAACTGCTAAAGGTAAGTATCCACCTGTTATACCTTTTGACAAACATATAAAATCCGGATGCACATTTTCGTGTTCTACGGCAAACATTTTACCAGTTCTGCCAAAACCTGTAGCCACTTCATCACAAATTAAAAGAACACCATACTTTTTACAAAGTTTTGCGTATTCAGACAAGTATCCCTTTGGCGTTACTATCATACCTGAAGCAGCTTGGTTTAGCGGCTCTATTATTGAAGCTGCAATCTTCTTAGAATATTTACCCAAAATTTCATCAACTTGTTTTATACACTCACCTTTACAACCAACTTGAAAATTATGGTTTTTAAAATTCTTTGCTGTTAAAGGGAAAGGTATGCTTTTTGTTCTAAATTTACATCTATAACAATATGGCGACATTGCAAAATAACTTTTAAAAAGTAAGGATCTAAACCTAGAGTGAAACAACTCTGTGCCGCCAACAGAAACTGCACCTATTGTATCTCCATGGTATGCATTTTTTAAAGATAAAAACATTGTTCTCTTTTCTTTTTTAAACTGCCAATATTGATAGGCCATTTTTAGAGCAACTTCTACTGCCGTAGATCCGTTATCAGAGTAGAAAATTTTATTTAAATTTTTAGGTAGAATATTTAAAAGTTTTTCAGAAAGTTCTATTGCTGGCAAATGTGTAAGACCCAAAAAAGTACTGTGGGAAACTTTAGTTATTTGTTCTCTTATTGCATTGTCTATCAAAGAATTTTTGTGTCCTAGAATATTAACCCATAAAGATGAAATACCATCAATATATTGCCTACCATCAACATCGTATAAATAAACGCCCTTTGCTTTGTCAATAATTAAAGGCTTGTTAGGATCGTCATTTATCCAATCTGCCATTTGAGTAAACGGATGCCAAATATTCTTTTTATCAAGTTTAATATACTTTTCTTTTAACCTATTATCCACTTATTTTTCCTTAAATCTATTATTTCATTATAACCTAAACTCAAAATATTTAGTTTTGTTATTTTTTTTATCAACATCGCATTTGTTTTGCACGATACATCTTCTTTATTCTTGTTCCTATTTAATATGATGCCTAATACTTTCTGATTACTTTTTTTTAAATGTTCTATTGTAAGAAGAGTATGATTAATAGTCCCTAAATTATGCCTTGCAACAACAATAACTGGCAAATTAAACTTTTTTATTAAATCATTTACAAAAAAATTCTTTTTTATAGGGACAAGTATCCCTCCTACTCCTTCGACTATTGTAAACTTATACTTATCTAAAAAATATTTAAAATGAGAATCAATTTTTTTTAAATCACAGGAATTGCCCTCAATTAAAGATGCTCCATAAGGCGACATAGGGTTTTTAAAAAATACAGGAGTAACTTTTTCTGCTGATTCTTTTATTTGAGAAGACTTAATTAATTCTTTTGCATCGTTTCTGTCGCCAGTAGAAACTGGCTTAAAAACACCAGCATTTATATTTAAACCTTTTATAGCTTCTGCTATTTTGCAAGAAACATATGTTTTTCCCACTTCGGTATCTGTCGCAGTTACAAATATACCATTATGCATTAAAAACTTCCCTCATAATATAGAGTCTGTCTAAAACAAACTTATTCAATTATATTTTTCTTTTCCAATCAAGCAGTATTTTAAAAGCTTCTAATGGGGTTAAAGCATTAATATCTATATTACGCAATTCCTGTAGAATATCAGAATCTTCTTGAATTAAATTATTTTCATTAACTGAAAAAAGATCTAATTGATTATTTACATCAAATTTAGAGGTTATATGGCTTGATTCTAATTTATTTAAAACTTTGTATGCCCTACTTATAACCTTATTTGGAATACCTGCTATTTTTGCAACATGTATACCATAAGATTTATCCGCGCTGCCTTTAACTATTTTATGTAAAAATATAACATCACCATTCCACTCTTTAACACCAACATTGTAGTTTACTACGCCACTAAGTGTATTTGCTAAATCCGTAAGTTCAAAATAATGTGTTGCAAAAAGTACTTTTATACCATTATTGGCTTTTATTTTAGCATCTGCAAAAAACTCTATTATAGACCAAGCTATGGACATACCATCATACGTTGAAGTTCCTCTCCCAACTTCATCTAAAATAATTAAACTCTTTTGAGTATACTGGTTCAATATAGTTGCAGTCTCAGACATTTCTACCATAAACGTAGACTCGCCTCCTGCTAGATTGTCGCCCGCGCCTATTCTCGTAAAAATCCTATCTACTACACCAATTTTGGCTTGCGATGCTGGGACAAAACAACCAATTTGTGCCATTATAATAATAAGCGCTGTTTGCCTTAAATATGTAGATTTACCTGCCATGTTAGGACCTGTGATAATAATTACTTTTGAGTTTTCGTCAAAAGCAATATCATTAGAAATGAATTCTCCATTTTTTAAAATTCGTTCAACTACTGGATGTCTACCATCTTTAATATAAAGTTCTTGCGAATCTACTATTGCAGGACAAACATAATTATATTCTAAAGCGTCTTTTGCAAAACCAGAAAAAATATCTATTTCAGAAATAATCTGCGAAGTTTTTAAAATATCTCGCAAATACAAAGCAATCTCTAATCTTAAATTATTAAAAATCTTGTTTTCTAATATTAAAATTTTCTCCTGTGAATATAAAATCTTTTCTTCTAAAACCTTTAGCTCTTCAGTTATATAACGTTCTGCGTTTGCAAGTGTTTGTTTTCTAACATAATGTTTTGGAGCTAAATGTATATTAGCTTTGCTAATTTCTATATAATAGCCAAATACCGACGTATAGCCTACTTTAAGGCTATTAATACCTGTTGATTGTTTTTCCTTAGATTCTACGTCAGATATATACATTTTGACATCTGTAGATAATTTTCTCAATTCATCTAATTTGTCATCTACTCCTTTTTTGATTACACCGCCATCTTTTAAAGATATTGGAGGTTCGTCAACAATAACATTAAAAATTTTATCAATAATTTGATCGTTTTTTGGAATTTCAAGATGTAGGGAAAGACCAGGTACAGAATTTATAATTTCGCATACTTTATTTATTGCTTTCAAAGAATCTTTTAATGCTATTAAATCTTTAGGTCCTGCAGTTAAAGAAGAAATTCTTGCAGCTATCCTCTCTATGTCTGAAACCCTTTTAAGGTTTTCTATAACACTTTTACGTACATTAGAATTATCTATAAAAAACTTAACAATGTTTTGGCGATTTTTGATTTTTTCAATATCTAAAAGCGGTTGTATAATCCAATTGCGTAAAGTTCTTGCACCCATAGCTGTTTTTGTAGAAGCTACTACCCAAAGAAGAGAATTTTCAAGTTTCCCAGTATGCATACAAGACAAAATTTCAAGATTTTTTATCGCAACAGTATCTAAATACATAAAATCTGAATTTTTAATATATCTTATATTAGAAAAAATACCAACACTTTGCGGTTGAATTTCTCTTATATAAGAAAGTAAAGCGCCGCAAACACAAATTGCTCCTTTTTTATTTAAACTAAACTTTTTTATAGCATTAAAAGCAAATAGGTCTTCTATAGTTTTTTTTGCGCTTTCATATTTAAAAAAACTATCATCTATATTTGAAATAGGCACTTTTATATTAGAAATAAGATTTTCTGTAAACTCATTTTTGACATTGCTTGAAGATACAAGAAGCTCACTAATAGGATGCCTTGATATCTCTGTACTGATTGCTTTTAGTGTTGTTTCTAATGTAAAAAATTCGCCGGTAGATATATCAGCAAACGCAACAAACAAAGAATCATTTACATTTTCAAAGTATAGTGCCATTAAAAAATTATTTGTTTTAGAATCTAAAAGAACATCTTCTAAAACAGTCCCTGGAGTTATAACTTTAGTCACTCCTCGTTTTACTATACCTTTTGAAACTCCTGCCTCTTCAAGCTGGTCGCAAATAACTACTTTTAGACCGCTTGATATAAGTTTTCTAATATAAAAATTTACTGAATGGTGTGGCACTCCGCACATGGGAGTACCTGTACGTTTGGTTAAAACAACATCTAAAACAGGGGCTGCTTGTATCGCATCCTCTCCAAACATTTCGTAAAAATCACCTAGCCTAAAAAATAAAATCATCCCAGGATATTTAGACTTGATATCCCAATATTGTTGCATTAAAGGTGTTAATTTATCAGAGGGTTTATTTATCGTTGTTCTCCATTAAAGAAATAAATTTAAAAAACTTATATACTTTGTATGTAAATATAATTGATTTTACATAATATTTTGTCTCATTAAATGGTATATCTTTGATCCTTAAATCTATATTTTTATTTTGTTTGTTTTGCCATTTATCAACATTGCCTATTCCTGCATTATATGCAGATAAAACTAAAACTAAGTTATTATTATAATAGTTTAAAAGCTTAGATACATAGTAAACACCAAACATTATATTTATTTCCGGATCTTTTAAAGAATTATTAGAAAAATTTGAAACTTTTAATTGATTTGATATTTCTTGAGCAGTTTTTGGCATTATTTGCATCAAACCAACCGCTCCTCTAGTAGACATTGCATCTACATTTAAGTTAGACTCTTTTTTCATACAATATTGCCAAAAAGCGAATTTATTTTAGACTCGCTGATATGGACATTAAAAACTTTACCAACATAATCTTTACTTGTACTTTTTATAAAAACCTTGCGCCCACCACCTGTTCTTCCCTCTAAAATATTAGACTTAAAATTCTCAACTAAAACTTCAAAAGTTTTACCAACCATGGATAAAACAATTTCTGAAGAAATTTTATTTGACTCATTTAAAATAATAGAGTGCCGTCTTTTTTTTTCTTCTAAAGGTACATCATCAACCATTCTTGAAGCTCTTGTGTTAGGTCTTGACGAATATCTAAACACGTACAATCCATCAAAAAAAATATCCTTTAGAGCTTTTAAGGTATTATTGAAATCTTTTTCTGTTTCACCAGGAAACCCAACTATAATGTCTGTTGTTATGCTTATATCAGCAATTTTACTCCTCAATTTATTTATAAGAGCTAAATAATATTCGTATGTATAATTTCTATTCATTTCTTTTAAAACTTTGTTAGAGCCTGACTGCATTGGTAAATGAACATGATGACAAACCTTTTTTTCAGTAGCAATAAGGTTTATTAAGTCATCACTTAAATTTTTAGGATGGTTTGTCATAAACCTTAATCTTTCTAGTCCGTCAATCTTACAAATATCTCTAACTAAAGATACAAAATCTACCGTACCATGCTTATAAGAATTTACATTTTGACCTAAAAGCATTATTTCTTTTGCCCCACTTTTTACCATTTCTTCACATTCACTGATTATAATTTTGTTATCTAAACTAACTTCTTGACCTCTTACAAAAGGCACAACACAATACGAACAAAAATTATTGCACCCCCTTATAATTGTAATACATCTTCCAACTTCTGTAGATTTCTTAGATAAGATATTATTATCTATTTTAGCTAAATTGCATAAATTCACAATTTTTAAGGCAAAATTATTTATATTTTTTGAACCAATTACTAAATCTACACTTTTAAAACGTTTCCTAATCTTTATACCTAATCTTTCTGCCATACAACCAATAACAATAATTTTGACATTGGGTTTTTGTTTTTTAAGTTCTTCTACTCTGCCAATATAAGAAAATGCTTTTTGTTCGGCTTGAGCTCTTACCGAACACGTATTTAGTATAATTACATCTGCATCTACTATATTATGTACTTGCAACATCCCGTAATTTGAAAGCATGTTAGAAAGTGCATCTGATTCACACACATTCATTTGGCACCCAATTGTCTCAATCAAATACTTCAAAAATTTAACCTCACTTATTTTTTAGATTATGTTTTAGGGGACCCTCTAGTTAAGCAATCAGAGATAAAATTCTATCGGATGTTTTATTTCGCCTATAAGAAAAAAAATAGTTATTTTGGCAACAAGTGCATAGATTCATATCAAAAATATTAACAATCCCTAATTTTTTTAATTTACTAAAAACAACCTCTGATAAATCTAATCTATTATTCTTTAACTTTAGGTTAAAAATATTTTCAAAATCTCTACTAACTTCATAACAACAAGAATGAATATGAGGCCCAACGTAAACTTCAATATCTTTAGGATTTATAGAAAATTTATTGTTCAAAATTCCAACTGCATTTTCTATTATTCCTAAATGAATACCTCTCCACCCAGCATGAATTGCAGTTTTAACTATTCCATTTGTCATAAGTAAAGGAACACAATCTGCCGTAAAAATACCTAATATTATAGACTTATCAGTAGTAATTAAACCATCACAATTATCAATGAAATTACCACAATTATATTTTTCAACAATTTTAACATCAGAGCTATGTACCTGATTTACGAGCACCAAATTAGCTGGATTTAAGTTTTGTGAAATTAAAAAATTGTCTCGTAGTGTCTTATCTTTTAAATTGCCAGCTAAAATAGTACTAGTAAAATGTCTATACTTAAAATTTTTATGAAATATAAACTTTTCTCTTGTATTCATTTTAAAAATTTAGGTTTCCAGTATGTATAGGCAGGTTTTGAAGGTTCTATATCTTCTGTTTTAAATTTCTGATCCAGAAATAATTCCTGTTGTGTAGTTGCCGAAAAATTATTAGGCAACTCATCACTAGCAAATCCTGTAGCAATAATAGTAACTTTAATTTTATCATCAAGCCTATTATCTATTGTATGACCAAAAAATACATGTCCGTTAATACCATAATTTTTTATATCATTAAATATGTCTTGTAATGTAAAAGCTGTCACATTAGAATTTGTGGTTATATTAACCAAAGCTTTTTGGGCTTTGGAAACATCGTAGTTATCAAGAAGTGGGCTTGTTAAAGCTTTTTTTACAGCCTCTTTAGCATCATCACTTGTACTTTCTCCAATACCTATTAAAGCAGTACCTGCATTAGATAAAATGTTTCTCACATCCGCAAAATCTCTATTAATTTCTCCTGTTACTGTTATAACATCTGTAATAGCTTGAATACTTTGCCTTAAAACATCATCTATAATTTGATAAAAAGCATCTAAGGCTATTCTCTCATTTATAACATTAAAAACCCTTTCATTTGGGATAACAATTAGAGCATCTGTAAAACTTTTAAGATTTTTAATCCCTTCTTCTGCTTGCGCCATTCTAACTTTACCTTCATGTTCAAATGGTTTTGTAACAACACCTATAGTTAAAATCCCTGCCTCTTTTGCAAGTTTAGCTACAAGAGGGGCTGCTCCCGTCCCAGTGCCTCCACCCATTCCAGCTGTAATAAATACCATATCTACACCAATTAAACGACCTCTTATTTCTTCTAAACTTTCCTCTGCAGATTGTCTCCCCATCTCTGGATTACCACCAACTCCAAGCCCTTTAGTTATTTTTTCGCCTATTTGTAAAACGTCAGGAGCTGCGGATTTAAGCAAAGCTTGAGCATCTGTGTTAATTGCTACAAATTCTACATTTCCTACATTTGCAGCAATCATTCTATTTACAGCGTTACATCCACCACCGCCAACACCTAAAATTTTTATTTTAGCGAACTGCCCTAAACTCACCTCTTCTTGAGGTAAAACTATTTTCATACTCATTTAAAAAATTTCCTCAAACCATTTTGATATTTTTGACACCATTCCATTACCAGAACTTTTTCTTTTAAAATATTTAATATTTGAAAAACTTGAAACTATAGCTCCTATAGCTGTAGTATAAGACGGATTCATAAGTATCTCGTTTGGCCCGATAACTTTTTCTGAGTTTGGTACTCCAGTTCTTACTGAACAATTAAAAGCTTTTTCAAAAGCTTCGGTAAGTCCAGCAAGATTGCTTCCTCCACCTGTCAGGATTATACCTCCAGACAAAAATTCATCCCCATAATTATTTTTATTTATAATTTCCTTTACTTCATACAAAATCCTATCTATTCTTGGAGTAATTATTCCATTTGCAAGCTCTAACTTATCACATTTTTTTATACTTCTACCATCTGCAGATTTATATTCAAACTCTTCATTTTTAAAATCAGTATACACAAATGCCGCACCGTACTTTTCTTTAATATCTCTTGAAATAGAATAAGTTGCTCTCAATTTATGACCTATATCTCTTGTAATATAATCTGACCCGTCAGGAAGTTCATCAGTATGCCTTATAATACCATCTAAATAATGTACAAGTCCTGTAGTAAGGCCTCCAAAATCAACAACAAGACAACTTAACTCTTTTTCTTCTCTTGTAACTAATATATCACTTGCAGATAAATAACCATAAACTCTATCATCACAATTTACACCAATAGAGCTCATAGATTTGGCAATGTTGCCTATATTACTACTAGAAGCAACAAAAGCATGAACATCAACCTCTATATAAGTTCCTTCCATACCAATAGGATTTTGTATACCTCTTTGTTGATTTAATATGTACTCTCTAGGTATTATTTGAATTATTTCTTGATCCGGCTCTAATCTTATTTGCTTTTTTGCGCTCTCTAAGGCATTATCAACTGTTTCTTGAGAAATTTCTCTATTTGAATAGCTTATATTTGCAACGCCTTTTGAATCCTTAGATTTAATAAAACTGCCTCTCATAGCAGTGATTACACTACCTATTTGCGCTCCCACTACTTTTTCTGTTTCTTCAAAAGTCTTACCAATAGCTAAAGCTGTTTCTTGTATATTTATAACAGCTCCAGCCTTTATACCATCACAGGGCACACAAACAGCGCCTAATATTTTTACTATCCTTGTATCTTCATCACGTATTCCAGCTGCACAACATACTTTGTTGCTACCAATATCAAGACCTGCTATAAGAGATTTTTTTGACATTTTCACCTCTAACTTAAACTGGTTTTACAATAGCTCTGCCTAAAGAATACAAAGTCATATCGATATATTCTATATTTTTATATCTAGACATTGCATCAACATAAATTTTTTTAAATTTGTTAAATTTACAGTATAGATGTTCGGGCATTTCATCTCCCCAAAAAACTACTGTATTTGAGTTAATTATAAAGATAATATCTCCCGTACTACTCATTTTAATCTCTAAAATATTACTCAAGAAGTCTTCACAAACATCTCTAAATCTTTTAATAAAATCTAGTAATTGTTTTCTTTCTTTATCTGTGTTATAAAAAAGCTTAGGAACTTTCATTGCACTCATAAAACCACGCAGTGGAAACGGCATATCGTCAAAGTCAACTCCTAACAATTCATCATTAATGACGATAAACGCTTCGGGAATTCTTTCGTAAAGCTTAACTTGAACTTTATGCCACGATCTATGTATAACAACATTTTTTAATTCTGGTTTCAATTTTTTTATTTCTTTTTCTGCTTGAGAAGGATTAATTCTTAAAAGATTATCACCTATATTAAATGGTAAAAGTTCTCGTATTTCTGTCTTTGTTACGTTTTTAGACCCCATTATCTTTATATCTTTTATAGTCATTTTATCAGAGCTATATGCAATATCAAGCAACTTTTTATAAGCAATATAAATTGTAACCATAATTGCTACACAAAGCATTATAAACAAAAAATTTCTAAAAAATCTTTTTCCTTTTTTCCCTGATTTACTAATATTGCTACTAGTGTAAACTGACTTATAAACATAACGCTTTTTTTTAGGCATTTCTTATAGAACTCTCTATAATTTTTAAAACTAAACTTTCAAAATTATATCCTGCAGCAGAACCTGCATCTGGAAGAAGGGAAGTTTCTGTCATACCGGGGATAGTATTATTTTCTAATACCCATACTTTGTCGCTTTTATCTACAATCATGTCAACTCTACAAACAGCCCTACATTTAAAAAATTTATAAATCTTTTCAGCATAATTCTGAGCTGTACTATAAGACTTTTTGCTTATCTCTGCAGGTATTATATGTTTAGAACACCCCTTTTGATATTTTGATTTAAAATCATAAAATTTACCCTCAGGTACTATTTCTATAACTGGTAAAGCTTTGCCATCTAAAACACCGACAGTTATCTCTTTACCCATTATAAATTGTTCTATAATAATTTCCTGCCCATATTCAAAAGCTTTTTTTGCAGCTTTAACAAATTCTTCAAAATTCTTTACAATTGTAATACCCAAAGCAGAACCGCATGACACAGGCTTTACAACAACAGGATAATGTTTTATGTCTGGCAAATTTTCAAATTTTTTTAAAACACTCCAGTCTGGAGTCGCTATGTTCGCAAGTTTAAAAAGACTTTTTGCCATATTCTTTTCCATGCAAACAGAAGATGCAAAAACATTACAACCAGTATAAGGTATGCCTAAGATTTCGAGCATGCCCTGAATTGTTCCATCTTCTCCAAATGGCCCATGTAAAGCAATATAAGCAATGTCAATTTTTTCCTTTTTTATCTTTTCAATGATATTTTTGTCCACATCTATACCACAAACATCCAGTTTCATCTTTTTTAAAGCTTTCAAAACCGCCTTGCCAGATAAAATAGCTATTTCTCTTTCACTAGACATACCACCATATAAAACACCTATTTTTTTGTTTTCTAATTGTTTTATAATTTCGCTGCTATTTATCATTTATTATTTTTACCTCTGTCTCAAGAGTTATATTAAATTTTAATTTTATTTTTTCTTTTATTAAATTTATTAAAGCTAATACATCTTTTGAAGTTGCTTGTCCTGTATTTACTATAAAATTTCCATGTTTATTAGAAATTTTTGCTCCGCCTATTTGAAACCCTTTCAAATTAGATTCTTCTATAAGCTTTCCAACACTATATCCTGTAGGGTTCTTAAATATACTACCTGCATTAGGCATATCCAAAGGCTGAATTAACACTCGGTTATGAATATTTTCATTAACCATGTTTAAACTATCATTTTTTGTATCCTTTTTCAATAAAAATTTAACCTTTGTAATGACATATTCTTCTTCTAAGTTACTTTTCCTATAACTAAAACTTATTTGATCTTTACTTAAACATTTCTTTTTAGCATCCTTATACACTTCAATATTATCTACAAAAGTGCCTATCCATTCATTTCGCTTTCCAACATTTCCATAAACAGCAGCACCTACAGTACCAGGAATACCAGCGACAGATTCCAATCCTACTAAATTGTTTTTTAAAGCATTATTTAAAACTTGTTGTAATGATGCTCCTGCACCTGCTACTATTACTTCTTGTAAAGTTTTAATATTTCTAAACTCACCTATTAATCTAATTATAATACCTCTATACCCATTGTCTGAAAACAAAACATTAGTTCCATCGCCCAAAATCATGTATCTATAAGCAGAAATATTCTCTAAGCAGAATAGGAGAGCTTTTTCGTTTGGGATTTCAAGCAAAAAATCAGCATTCCCTCCTATTTTAAAAGACGAATATTTATATAAAGGTGCTCCTTCTAAAACTTTACAACCCAAAAAAGATAATTCTTTTACTAGATCAGCGTTAATAACTCTTCTCCTTTTTTCCAAACATCGCCTGCACCTAAGGTAAGTACTATATCTCCAAAAGAAAGATTTTTTGATAGCATTTTTAGATCAACGAATTTATCGGCATTAGATTTGCTTTTTAAAAGATTATTTAAAATTAGCTCAGAATTTACACCACTTATAGACTTTTCTCCAGCAGCATAAATATCTAAGATTTTAACTTCATCTGCATATTTAAAGCTTTTTGCAAATTCGTCAAAAAGATTTTTCGTTCTTGTATATCTATGAGGTTGAAATAATACAATCAGCTTTCTATTGGGCCAAAAATCTTTAATGGCCTTTAGTGTAGCTTTGATCTCTGTAGGATGGTGTCCGTAATCATCAATAACTGTAATACCATTTTTTTCACCTTTTATTTCTAAACGCCTTCCCACACCATTAAAACTATTTATAGCTTTTGAGATTAAACCAAAAGGTATACCCAACCAAATGCCTGTGCCTATTGCAGCTAAAGAATTTAATACATTGTGTTTACCAGGAACTTTTATACCTACATTACCAAGTTTTTTCTTCATATAAAAGACGTCAAAACTTGTACAAGTTTCTAAAACCTTTATATTTATAGCTTTAATGTCAGGACATCCTTTGAGACCATAAGTAATATATTTCCTTTTCACTTTATTCATTATTTCTCTTATAACAACATCATCAGAACATATAATTGCAGCCCCATAAAAAGGAATAGAATTAAGATGACTAATAAAAGCTTCCTTTAAAGCATCCATATTCCCATAGAAATCTAAGTGGTCATTGTCTATGTTTGTTACTACTGTAATTACCGGAGAAAGCTTTAAAAAAGATCCGTCAGATTCATCTGCTTCTACAACAATATAAGGCCCTTTACCAAGTCTAGCACTAGTATTAAGATTTTTAAGCCTTCCACCAACAACTATTGTAGGATCTAATCCACCTTCAGCTAGCACAAGAGATGTAAGCGATGTTGTAGTTGTTTTTCCATGAGTACCAGCTACAGTTACTGTATTTTTTAATCTTGCTAGTTCAGCAAGCATTTCTATACGAGGTATAACAGGAATTTTTTTTCTTAATGCTGCCTTAACTTCTACATTATTACTGTTTATTGCAGTAGATGTAACTACAACATCAATTCCTGCTACATTTTTGGCATCATGCCCAATATAGATTCTGGCTCCAATTTCTTTAAGATGGTTTGTAACATCTGTTCTTTTTAAATCTGAACCTGAAACAGTATGTCCTAAGTTTATAAGAACTTCAGCAATGCCTGACATCCCAGAACCACCAATGCCAACAAAATGTATTTTATAATACTTTTTTAACATTTATTCTTCCTTAAACCTAATTGAGTATCTCTAAAAACCTTAATAATAAAAATAAAAACTATTTTTGTATATATTCTGCACTAACAGTTGTAGTAATTCCACCTCTTATTCCAAATTCTATGTCTATAGACATTTGTTTAGGTTTTAAGGCATTGACCAAATCATTTAAAACATTATTTACAACACTTTCGTGTACTATTCCAACCATTCTATAAGACTGTAAATACATTTTTAAAGACTTAAGTTCAACAACAGTCTTGCCAGGAATATAATTTATAACTATATATGTAAAATCAGGAAGACCAGTCCAAGGGCAAAGACAAGTAAATTCTTCAGTTTCTATACAAACATTGATGTCTTTCCCAACAAATTCATATGGCATAGCTTCAAGTAAAGATGGTGTAACTTTTTCAAAAATTGGTGACTTATTTCCCATATTAATAGACCCCCTTTAGATCAACCTACCCTCATAAATACTTAAATGCTAAAAAACATAATATAAGTAAAAGCAAAAATATTAATGATAAAATATTGAAATATTTTTCTATAGTATTTTGGACTTTTTTGCCAAAAAATTTTAAAGCAAAGGCAATGATAAAAAATCTGCCCCCTCTACCAAGAACTGATGCAAAAAACAAAGTGTACAATGAAATATCAAACATTCCAGCTGTTATAGTAATTGCCTTATATGGAATGGGAGTAAATGCTCCAGCCCAAATACTTAAAAAAGCATTTTGAGCATACTTAATTTTTACGATATTTACAGCATTTTCAATATTATAAAAATTAATCAGAAAGGAACCCACTGTATCATAAATAGTCTTCCCTATAAAGTACCCTAAAAAGGCTCCCAATACAGAACCTATTGTACATATCAATGCTTTTCTCCACCATTTTTGAGGCTCAGCTATAACTAACGGTATTAGCAACACATCAGGAGGTACAGGGAAAAAAGAACTTTCTATAAAAGCTATAAAAAATAAAGCATAGCTAGAATTTTTTGATTTTGCCCAATGTAAAGTCCAGTCATACATACTACGAATAAATTTAAAAAAAGATAAACTGCCTACTTTCATAATAAATAACTCCGTTTATTTATTGACTCCATAATGCATATTTTTATTGTGTCTTTCTGAGCATTGCTACATTAAAACATCTTTGTTAAAAACTGCTGTGTTACAAAACTTGTGCTAGTCCTGCGTTTTGCCTTTCCCTGTCAAAATATTCACTGTAATTATACGCATTAGGATCTTTTAAAGATCCTTTTTGTAAAAAAGTCAAAAGTTTCTGAGCTTGATTTCTTAAAAAAACTGTTTTTGCTTTCATTAATGCTCTTTGAGCATATTCTTTTGCTTCGTTAACATGACCTAATTTATACGAAAATTCTGCTCGTAAAATATTTAGTGCACAACAAGAAGAATTTATCTTATAGGCAAGTCCTAGCATGTGATTGGATAAAGATCTTTCTCCCAGTAAATTATAAACATTTGCAAGATATAAACAAACCTTAAAGTTATCCTTATGATTTTCATATAAATTTAAAAATAACTCTTTTGCTTTTAAGTTTTCAGTGTTTTCAATATACAACTGTCCTAAGAAAAATAACACTTCAAAAGATTTGTTATTTTTTGTATAGTCTTCCAAAATTTTTATAGCTTTATTGATTTCATTTAAATTAGTATAAGAGTCAGCTATTTTTAATATTGTATTTTTATCAATATGGAAAAAATCTATTTGTTCATAATAGAAAATAGCTTTTTGATAATTGTTCTTTAAATAATATAAATTAGCTAAACCTTTTTTTGCATCAACAGATTTTTTGTTACTCTTTAAAACATTATTAAAAAAAATCTTTGCAGATTTATAAATATTAATTTTTAAATACAAGTTGGCTATTTTTATGTTTATTTCTTCATTTTTTTTATACATTGATAAAGCTTTTTGATACATATGCATAGCAAAAACATAGTTATTTTTTAAACAATATATATCACCTAAACTCATATAATAACTAAATTCTTTTTTTTTACTATTTTTTTTAAAAGATAATAATTTATTATACGCACACAAACTTAAATCATATTGATTATTATTATAAGCATTTAGTGCAAAAGCTTCTAACTCTTTTATTTTTTCTTTTTGACTTTTGCAATGTTTAATAGCGCTATCTACTTGCACTTCTTCTTTAGAAATCGTAACAATACGTTCAAAAGAAAAAACTAAATCTAGAAATATAAAAAGGCATAAAAAAGATATTAGGGTCTTTTTAAAGATTCTGATGCGTACATTCTTTGGGACTGCTGGGTTAAAGTTTTTAAAGGGACACTTTAATAATTTATTCAAGCAAATACTTCTCCTCTGTCTTATTTATTATTATTTTTTTTATGTCTTTAATTACTCTTTTTGCAGCAATAAAACCCTTATTTATACAACAGCTGGCATTTTTAAAATCTAAAACTGACAAGTAACCAACTTCTGGACGTATTACAATATCTGCTAAATCTAGATTATATTCATCAAACATCCTCCCCTGAATATATATAGCTTGCATTAATATTTCAATCGGAGTGGAAATATTGTTTTTTGTTATATCTACAGCAACAGAAACCGCTATAATAACATCGCAATTAAAAATCTTGGCCACGCTTACAGGAATATTTTCAGTTAATCCACCATCTATTAAATAACGTTGCTTATATTCTACAGGTTTAAAAATACCTGGTATTGTAGAGCTGGCTCTTGCGGCAAAAGCAACACTCCCCTCTCTAAGTAAAATTTTTTCTCCTGTATTTAAATCCGTAGCAACGCAAATAAGAGGAATTTTTAATTCTTCAAATCCTATATTCCCAATAATATCATTCATATATTTTTCAAGCTTTTGATTTGAGAAAAGGTTATCCATAAAAAGCATATCAAACATAGAAATATAATTAATATTTGAAAATGTACCAATAGTGAATTGTTCTGCAAGATTACACACCTTTTCAATAGGAACTTGAGCACAATAAAAAGCTCCTACTAAAGAGCCTACACTTGTACCTACAACTAAGTCTACAGGTATACACTCTTTAGAGATTGCTCTTAACACTCCTATGTGAGCAATACCTCTCGCCCCTCCGCCACCTAAAACTAAAGCAACTTTAGGTCTTTTACCTGAATCTAATTTTTCAATTTTGCGCCATAAAATGTCTATTAAAAAATCTTCTTCATTAAAATCTACTCCAGACTCAAAAGAAAATAAAGGCGTAAAAAAAAACAAAAAAATTATAGAAACAGTGATAGTTTTTTTAATATGAATCAAGCTCTACCCCTATTGCAAGCTCAAGATTATAATAGCTTTTATTTAAATTGCGAATTAGTTCTATATCACTTTCATTATATTTCCCATTTTTTTCTAAAAGTTTTGCATTTATTACTTGATCTTTAAAAAAGCTATACTCTAAAAATGTTTGCATAATTTCAAGCTTAATATCATTTTCTAGTTTTGCTCTTTTTATTATAGATTCTCTATACTTTATTTTTCCTTGTTTAATTCTTGCAAAAATACTTCCTCCATCAAAAATAGGCATATTGACGTTAACTGTACAATACCAGTTAGTATCATCCCCAACTATTTTATCACCTACCCACTCTTGAGCAGCACCAAGCAAAATATTAGGGTATTTTTGCATAGACAATAAATTTAACATCAAACTATCTAAATTCTGTTGTTCTTGTGTAGCTTTAAACTCTGATTTAAACTCATATGCAAGTAGCAAGCATTTCCCTAAATCAATTTCTTTCATTTTTGGGATAAAATCACCTGCTATTAAAACAATTGTATTTAAATCCAAGCCTATAGCATTTAACAAATTTAAAATTTCTTGATTATATCTTAGAACTTCTAAGTTTTGTTTATTCTTTAAAATTGTATTATTTGATATTTTAGATTGTGCACTATAAAAGTCTATTAACGCTCTATGGTATAAACACTCATTAAATATCAACTTAATATTATTTATTACCCTTGAGTTAATAATATTTTCTTCTGCTTTAACTTTGTTAAGATTTACATGAGAAAGTTTATTAGTTGCCCTTATAATACCACCTGTATACACACTCTGCCAAATAGATAATTGTGTAGAATAATACAAGTCCTTTTTGCCCTCCGGAAGATATATTAACTTTTGAGAATTTTCTCCAGAAATCAAAATAGGTTTGGTATTGTTAAACCTCGATAGATTTAAGTTAACACCTACAACTGGAAAATACAATGAGAAAGCTTCTCTCACTCTCTGTTTAGCATATTCTAAATTCTGAACACATTCTAATATGTCTGGATTTATACTAAGCGCAGCTTGAATACTTGACCTTTCAGTTAAGATACGTTCATAGTTTTTAGCAAACAAAGTAGTTACTACTAAAAAAAACAAAACAAACATTAATGTAATTTTTTTCATTTTAAAGTTCTTTTAATATTTTGTATTTGCAAAGTAATAGATTTTTTAGATGTTGCTCCATAAGAAGTTTTCATATTAGCAATATTGCCAGCATCTAAATACTCAAAGATATCTTGCCTAAATAGACAAGAAAATTTATTGTATTCTTCAAAAGAAAGATTGTTCAATGTTTTGTTATTTTTCTGACAATATAAAACTATATTTTTTACTATGCCATGGGCAGTTCTAAATGGCATACCCTGCTTTGTAAGGTAATCTGCAATTTCAGTTGCAGCTATAAACCCTTTTTCTGTACTTTTCCGAGTGTTTTCCTTTACAAATTTTAGACTCTCTACCATTTCAACAATAACTTCTAAGGATATTCTCATGCTATCAAATGCGTCAAAAACAGGAGATTTATCTTCTTGTAGATCTCTATTATATGCTAAAGGAAGTGACTTGACAACAGTAAGAAGTGCTATTAAATCCCCAAAAACTCTTCCTGATTTTCCTCTTATAACTTCTGCACAATCTGGGTTTCTCTTTTGAGGCATTATAGATGACCCGGATGTAAACTTATCATCCAAAGTTATATAAGCAAACTCTGGATTCATCCATAAAATTATCTCTTCGCAGAATCTAGTCAAATGTAATGCTATCATAGACATACAAAAAACAAATTCTATAGCAAAATCTCTATCTGAAACAGCATCTAAAGAGTTTTCAGTAACGCTTTCAAAACCGAGAAGTTTTGCTGTAAAATTTCTATCTATAGGAAAAGATGTCCCAG
This sequence comes from Candidatus Endomicrobiellum cubanum, assembly GCF_031278955.1. Lineage (NCBI taxonomy): Bacteria > Pseudomonadati > Elusimicrobiota > Endomicrobiia > Endomicrobiales > Endomicrobiaceae > Candidatus Endomicrobiellum > Candidatus Endomicrobiellum cubanum. The sequence continues at coordinate 18,698 of NZ_JAITJM010000052.1, forward strand.
CTAAAGCAGCACTTCCCAAAGGTAAAACATTTGTTCTTTTATAGCAATCCAATAATCTTTGTTTATCTCTATCCAGCATCCAAGCATACGCCAAAAGATAGTGAGCTGCCAAAATAGGCTGAGCTGGCTGTAAATGAGTAAAACCTGGCATTACAACATCTATATTTTCTTCTGCTTTTCTTACTAATATTTTTTGAAATTTGTTAATAATACTTTCTATTGTATTTATTTCTTGTTTTACATACATCCTTAAATCCGTAGCAACTTGGTCATTTCTGCTTCTTGCAGTATGCATTCTGCCACCAACTTCACCAATTCTACGTATTAACTCCTTTTCAAGCGCGTAATGAATATCCTCTTCCTCTGGTAAAGACCAACCTGTTTGCAAGTCTTTTAAGATAGAATTTAATCCAAAAATTATTTTATCCCCATCATTTGTATTTATAATGCTGGTTTCCATCAACATTTTTGTATGTGCTATAGAAGCAATAATATCAACCTCTCCTAATCTTTTATCAAAAGAAAAAGAGCCTATAAATTGTTCAAAATTTTGCATCTTATCTCCTGTAGCTATAATTTATCATCATAATTATAGCAAACTAAATTTATTTATTATGTTTTTTAGAAGAAGCACCAAATTTTATTTGATGCTGAACCATAACGCTTTTATCTGCTTGATAATAATCGTCTTTATTCTCCAAACCATAATCACCACTTATATATAAATTATCAGTAAGCTTATAAAGTATCTCTAAAGAATGTTTTAAGTTTATCTTTTGGTTAAATTCATCAAAAGTTATTGAATAGCCTAAAAGTGCTTGATTTGTAATATTTTTTTCTAAAGAATACTTAGTACCTAGCATTAAATTTGTTAATGTTGCTTTAGACTTAGTGTCATTTATATCTAATGATTTAGTATCTGTATATGAAACTTTAAAGTTGTCAATTAGCCCTGTTTTTCTAAGCATCCCTTTTGCAAAAGGAATAGCAGCTGTTTGATTAAGTAGATGAACTATTTGCTGTCCTAAAATGTATGAAACTTCCAATGATGCATCTTGGTTTGTATCTAATCCTAATATTTTTTGAAAATCAATATTAGTATTATCTTTAGAAACCAACTTAACAGAACCAGGTTGGGATAAACCAGAAAGTTCACGTCTATCTACAACTAATCTTATTGTATCAGAAGGCTCTCCAGTCTTTGACGGTAAAGAAGTCTCACATGTAAGAGTTAAATATATACTTTTGTCATTTAATATTTCTAATTTTGCATTTGAAATATTAAATGACATACCTAAATAATCAATAGTGCCACGAGAACTGTCAATTATACCCTCTGCTTTAAGATTTTTAGGATATCCTTCTAAATGTAGTGCCCCATTTATTAAAGCAGAAACATAAGAATTTTCAAATCTTGTATTTTTTGTAGTAATAAAATCTAAATTGATATACGTAGAATCAGGAAATATTGACTCTTTATTATTTTCAGAAATTCCAGGATAAGTAAACCTTGTACTCTCTAAAATTATCTTCCCAGAAATTCTTAGGCTTGTAGGATTACCTTCTATTTTTATATCAAAACTAGGCTCTCCAAAAGAATAATCCTTTAGAAAATATTTTGAACCAATAAAACTAGTTAAAGGTAATTGTGGAATTTTTATAGGTATTCCTTTTTGAGTCGTAATAAATCTTATATCAAAATAATCTACATTAAAATTTTTTAACTTTATATTTCCATAAACATTAAGCTTACCAGAACCAGATTTTAAATTAAAATTATCAATACTAAGCAAATTATCAACAAGTGTTATATCAACATACATATTTTTAACTTTATTTAAATATTCTTTTAATTCAAAAGACGCTCCGCTTATAGAAAGCTTAGCATTAGAATTAATTTTATCTAGACTCCCCGTAAAAGATCCTTTCAAAAACATTTTCCCTGAAAAAGGTCTAATAAAATCCAAAGACATATACTTTAAAATATTTAACTTGTAATCATTTATCTCATAAAAAATATTTACCGAACTTTGTTTATCAGTAAGATCTCTTTTTAGATAAAAAGGGAAATCTCCGTTTATAGATACTTGAAGTTCATTCCGTTTAAAAATATTAGCTTTATTTATGTAAACCCTATTATTTTCTAAATTAAGCATTACATTTAAGTTATCATATGGAGCTCCAATAAAAAAGCCATTTTTCGAATCTATTTGTAAGCTTCCTTTCGGTTTTTTTATATCTCCTAACAAATTTAAATTTATATTTGATTTACCAAATACTAAATCTCTCAAATTAAAAATATCTGTTAAAATTTTTGATTCCAGATTTGTACTTGCAAGACTTAAATTTATAAAATCTTTTGAGATATCAGTAGACAAATTGAAAGATGCATCATTCCTTAAGATATTTAATTTTCTAATAGATAAAACATCTCCAAATATAGCTAAAGCAGAAATTTTTAAAGCATCTTTTTTATCATCATGCTGCTGGTATAATTCTAGTGTTTTATTTTTTATATGATAATTTAACTTCAAAGAGTCTAACTTATATTTACTTATCCAAAAGTTATTTAAATTAGCAGAACCTGTATATTTATAACTATTCTCATCTTTTACCATCCTCCCTAAAAGATTAATGCTTCCTAAAAAATCAAAAATACCCGTCCTAACATTAACTAAAAACAAATCTAACCCGTAAGTTTTATCTTTAAGGTTAAAAAAGCCCTTATCTGCTTTTACCTGACTATCAGAAATATTGCAACTAGCGCTACTTAAATAAATATTTGAATTTTTTATTTCAAAATTACATTTAACATCGTTTAATTTGAAATTTTTTATATAAGCAGTTTTAGAATGTAAAAACAGTTTGGAATCCAACTTGTTGTCTTTTATAAAAATATTGCCTGTACCAGTAAAATTAATATTTAAAGGTGTCCTAAAACCAACAAAAGCATTAATAATTTTTTCATCTAAATTATTAACTCCTACATCTATACTACCATTGTTTGTATAACTTCCACTTAAACTTATATTTGTTTTATTTGATAGCAACTTTACCTTATCGAGTATTAAAACTTTATCTTTTAATTTTATTTCAGAAAATAAAGAAAATGGCAAAGTAAAATATCTACCATTTGTAACACTTGCACAAAAGCTTATTTCAGGATTAGATAAATTGCCTGATATATCTACCAAAAAAGTTAAAAAACCAGAAAATCTTTTATACAGACCTTTAATATCTAAATTTTTACATTCTAGGTTGACACGCACTTTATTTTCTTTAAAATTGATAAGTCCAGTAGCACCTATATCTTGGCTCGACTTTAAGTTATAAATCTTTATTTCTTTATTTGACATTTTTATTTCAGCAGAAATATCATCTAAATTAGCTCCAGAAAAATTTATACTGGAAATTTTCAATAAACCATTCATAACTTTTTTTTCATCTAAAAAGCCTTTAAATTCTGCATATGATGTCAAATTTACAAAACTTATTTTAAAATTCTTTATACTTGCCACAAGAAAAGATTCTATTTGTTTACTAAAACCTAAAATAGCCCTTATATCAAACAACTCTTTATCAGAATAATCAACCATTTTACAGTGTTCTACATTAAATTCATTTGAGTTTATATTCCCTTTCACATCAAATTTTTTGAAATTATTACCATATAAATAACCATCAAAAATCTTTAAGTTAAATTCCAAAAATGCATTTTTCTGGTACTTAATACGCCCTGTGGCAATACCAGAAAATTTATCTAAATCATAACCTAAAATATCAAATAGTTTAAAAGTATCTATTTTTATAAATTTAAAATCTGAAGAAAGAATATCTCCTTTTTCAACAACAGTATTAAATAAAAGAGTCTCATTTACATTAGAAAAATTAAATACATAAATATCATTATTTCTTGTAATAGTGCCTATAACTTTTTTATTATTTGACAAATCATATAAAGAAAAATCAATTTGACCAGCAACTTCATCAATTTGACCATAAAAATTGATTATTCCATATACTTTTTTACCTAAAAAATCTTTTAGAGGTAAATCTAGCAATCTTACATTTTTTATGTTAGTTTTAATTGTTCCTTTTTTAATATTACCAATAACACTGCCAAGTTCTTTACCGTTTACTATTATCCTTTTCTCGTAACTTCCATCTTTAGAAACCACAAGATCAACTTTCTTGTTTTCTCCATATATACAACACCCTATATAATTATCTTTTTCATTTTTTGTTATATTAAAATCAAAATTACCATTTCCTAAATTAAAAATAGATAAATTTTTAATACTTAAATTAATTTTTTCAACATTATCTTTTAGGATAATTTTTGAATTAACATCCCCAATTACATTTTTATTTATTTTTGATAAAGATAAATAAGACTCTATGTTAAAATTACCGGACGCTCCTGATATATTTAAACTTACAATATCAGAATTTTTAGAAATAACTCCTTCAAAAGATCTAAAGTTTAACCCTTTATACTTTAACTTTGTAACTTTAATATTTTGATACAAGTTTAAATCTGAATCAAAAGTTCCGTCAAAAATAATATCTGCAACAATTTTATTTTTTGAAATTATAGTTGTTAAAGTGTTAAACTCTTTCTCATTTTTTCGTTCTAGCTTAGAATTAATATCAAAAATAAACCCATTTATATCTAAAGCAGCAATAAAGTTAATATCACCCTTATCGAACTTTAAAGAAATATTTTTGAAATTTACGTTTTCATATTTATTTTTCAACAAAATTTCATCTACTGAAATATCAAAATTAAAACTACCTGAATCAATGTGTAAAGGTTTATTAATACTCTTACCTTTTATTGTAGAGTTCTCTTTATTTAACATAATCTCTACATTTGATACTTTAACTTTTCTAATAGCTTTTATTGGGGTTTTAATGTTACAGATAAGCTTAATAGGTCGAAAATCAAAAGAAATTTTTTTAACTAAAAAGGTATCTTTTACTTTTAAATTAGTAAAAGTTAATGAAATTGGTGAAATATAAAATTTTTCAAAGTCTATTTCTTTTTCTACTTTAGATGATAAGTATTTTTTTATACTGGGAGCAAATAAAGGTGCTCTTAGAAAATAAACAATAACAATGATAATTAAAAGAATGATTATATATTTTGTATATTTAAAAAGAGTCATACTTAAATACCTTAACTTATAACTAAAAATCTATTTTATAGGTATACCTGTTAACCTAGTAAGACTTTTAAATTCTTTTATCAATTTTAATGTTATTTCACCTGGTTTACCAGCTGCAATTTGTCTTGAATCTACATTCACTACAGGCATAACTTCAGCAGCAGTACCTGTCAAAAAACATTCGTCTGCAGTGTAAACATCATAAAGAGTAATACGCTCTTGTTTGACAGGGATTTTTAACTTGTTTTTTGCAAGCTCTATAATTGCCTCTCTACTAATTCCTATTAATGCACCTTCTGAACTTGGAGGGGTTAACAGATTATCATTTTTTACAATAAAAATATTGTCCCCTGTACATTCAGCAATATAACCTTGTGAATTTAACATTATAGCTTCCATGGCACCGCTTCTTGTAGCCTGCATTTTTGCTAAAATATTATTTAAATAATTTAATGATTTTATATTTGGACTTAGAGAGTCTTGCGTTACTCTTCTTGTAGCCACTGTAACAACTTCAATGCCTTTTTCATATAGTTCTTTTGGATACAAAGAAATGTTATCAGTTACTATAATTATAGAAGGTAAGGTGGTACACTTGTTAGGGTCCAGCCCCAAATCACCACAACCTCTTGTAATAATAAGTCTAATATAAGCGTCAGAAAGTTTGTTTACTAAAAGAGTTTTAATAACAGCTTTCTCCATTTCTTTTTGTGTTATAGGAATAGTCAAATTAATGGCTTTTGCAGATGACCATAATCTTTCAAGGTGCTCTTTAAGTCTAAAAACTCTATTATTGTAAGCCCTTATACCTTCAAAAATTCCATCTCCATATAATAAACCGTGGTCAAAAACTGAAATTTTAGCCTCTTCTTTTTTTACAAATTCTCCATCAAGATAAACTTTCATCTTAAAACTCCCCTATTGGTTTCTCTAGAAACCCTATAACGAATGTCTTCTTTTACAGTTTTACGCTATACCATTCTTCCATCAATTATATTTATAACTCTATCAGTCCTACAAGCAAGTTCTTGATTATGCGTTACTAAAACAAGAGTTGCCTGTGAATTTTTAGAAAAATCAAAAAGTAAATTTTCTATTTCTACACCTATGGTTCTATCTAAATTCCCTGTGGGCTCATCAGCGAAAATTATTTTTGGATTATTTATTAAAGCTCTTGCTAAAGCTGTCCTCTGTTGCTGTCCACCAGAAAGTTCATTTGGCAAACAATTCACTTTAGAAGTTAATCCAACTTGGTCTAGAATCTCTAATGCTCTTTTTTCCTTATTTACTTTATCTTTCCATACAGGAATTAAAATATTTTCCAAAACTGTAAAATCTGGTAAAAGATAATGAAACTGAAAAATAAAACCTATATTTTTTCTTCTCATATCGCACAGGTCATTATCGTCCATTAAAGAACAGTCAATATCATTTATAAATACTTTGCCCGATGTAGGACTATCCATTAAGCCTACTATATGTATCAATGTACTTTTACCAGCGCCAGAGGGCCCTATTAAAGATACCTTTTCTCCTGAAGATATATTTAAATTAATATCTTTTAATACTTTTAGAGTAGGTCCTTTTTCTTGTATATAATCTTTGTTTAAATTCTTAATCTGTATGTTCATTATTTTACTATCCAAATCTTATAGCTTCTAGAGGATCTAATTTAGAGACCCTGTATGAAGGATAAATACCTGCCAAAACAGTTATCATAAATGCGCTTAAAGCAACAAATATTACATCTTGCCACATCACGCATACTGGTAACTTATCTACATAATAAACCGCTTTAGGAAGATTAAATATGTTCAAATACTTTAAAGAAAAACTTATACCCAGACCAAAAATAATACCCAAAAATGTACCTATTAAACCTACAGTAATACCTTCGTAAAAAAAAATTTTTGAAATAGAAAACTTACAAAAACCAACAGCAGACATTATTCCTATTTCTTTAGCCTTTTGCACACTCAAAAGCAAAAGATTAGAAACTATATTAAATGCTGCCACTAAAATTATAAGTCCTAAAATTAAAAACATCATTATTTTTTCTAATCTTAAAGCATAAAAAAGATTTTTGTTCATATCTATCCAAGATTTAGCTCTATAAGGATATGTTAAACTTTTTTGTATTAATGACGTTACTTGATCAGTTTTATCTAAACTTTTTATATGGACATCTAACCCTGTAACAGCATTCTCTATATCAAACAAATCTTGCCCCTCTTGTAAGTCTATAAAACCTAAAGAAGAATCAAAGTCGTAAATACCAGATTTAATAACTCCAGCTACTTTAAACTTGTACATTTTTGGCAAACTTGTAAAACTCTCCGGGAACATTAAAACGACATCATCTCCAGAACTCACAAAAATATTTCGTGCAAGTTCCTGACCTACTATTATTGAACGTTTTCCTATTGTACTAGAATTAAAATGTACATCTGAAGACACTATTTGCTTTGATAACCCAAGAATACTATCTTCTTGCTTATAGTCTATAGCTTTTACTATTATACCTGAATAAGAAGCATTTTGCCCTCTAATAACGCCTTGTTTGTATATAAAAGGCAACACACTTGTAACAAACTTATTCTTTTTTACTATATTTTCAATACTTTTATAATTTTTAAAAATATCACCATCTACTCTACTAACAACTATATGAGGTTGAATACCTAAAATCTTATCTTTAATATCCCTTTGAAATCCACTCATAACTGCTAAAGTTATAACCAAAGCTGCAACTCCAAGAGAAGTACCACCAATAGCAATTAGAGTAGTAGTAAAAGAAAACAAACTCTTTTTTCTTGCTTTCAAGTATCTTAACGCTATAAAAAGTTCTACAGGTATTACACTCATAAAGATTATTCAGGCCTCATTGCAGGAAACGTTATTACTTCTCTGATTGATTCTAGGCCTGTTAAAACCATAACAAGCCTATCTATTCCTATACCAAGACCACCGGTAGGAGGAAGCCCTTGCTCCAAAGCAAAAATAAAATCATTGTCATAAGGCATAACTTCATCATCACCTTTCTTTTTTGCTTCCATCTGCTGAACAAATCTCACTTTTTGAAGCTCTGGATCATTGAGTTCAGAATAAGCATTTCCTATTTCCATACCATTTATGTAAAGTTCAAACCTTTCAGCTATTTCAGGTTGATCAAATTTTACTTTTGAAAGAGGAGAGTAAACTGCAGGATAATCTGTAACAAAAGTAGGAGTATTTAAATTAGGAATAACTTTTTGATCAAAAACTTCATCTAATATTTTTTTATCTATAACATCTTTAGGAAGATCAAGGTTTAAATGTTTTACTTGTTCAAACATCTTTCCACTTTCAACATATGGAAGTAAATCTAGTCCTGTATATTCCTTTATCAAGTCAAACATTTTTGCTCTTCTAAAGTTTAAATTGATCTTAGAGTCAATTTTTTCAGCTGCTGTTTTAATTAAGGCTTCTGTCAAGTCCATCATGTCATTATAATCTGCATAGGCTTGATAAAGTTCCATCATGGTAAATTCTGGATTATGATTTTTATCTATCCCTTCATTTCTAAAATTCCTGCCTATTTCAAAAACTCTATCCATTCCTCCAACAACCAAACGTTTTAAAAAAAGTTCAGGTGCTATTCTTAAAAAAAGATCTATATCTAAAGCATTATGGTGGGTTACAAAAGGTTTTGCATTAGCTCCTCCAGCAAGAGATTGAAGAATAGGAGTTTGGACCTCTATAAAGCCTAAATCCTCTAATTTATGCCTTATAGCCGATATTATAAGACCTCTCTTTACAAATATCTCTTTTACATCCATATTTGCAATTAAATCAAGATATCTTTGTCTATACCTTGTTTCTGTATCTTTAAGGCCATGCCATTTTTCTGGAAGGGGTCTAAACGCCTTAGTAAGCATTGTCCACTTTTTAACCATTATACTAAGTTCATTGGTTTTAGTTCTAAAAGGAGTTCCCTCCACCGCAATAAAATCAGATAAGTCCACCATATCTTTAAATAACTTGTATTCCTCTTGACCTACTTGATCAGACCTAATATATATCTGAATTTTAGCATGACCATCTCTGATATCTAAAAAAGCTGCCTTACCCATATTTCTGTAAGTCATTACTCTTCCAGCAGCTTTAACGTTAACATCTGAAACTTGACCTGTTTGTAAAGAAGAAAACTCCTTTTGTAAATCTAAATTATTTTTATCTAAAACATATTTTGCTGGGTAAGGGTTTATCCCAACTTTAACAAGATCTTTTGCTTTCTGCTTTCTTTGTTCTATTATTTGTTCAATAGGAGGCATTTGTTGAAGTTGTTCTTTTTTTTCCATTTGAAATGTTTTCCTTAAGCTAAAAAATTTGTTATTATTTCTATTTAAAAACAGTAAATAACGATTCTTGATTTTACCATTTTTTATAAATACGGTCAAAAAGTATAAATATAAAATAAAGACAATAATTTCTCTAAACCCTATGCATATAATGTTGTAAATTTTTTGACAAATTAAGGTAAGAACCGCAGGGTTTATCGTATATAAATACAAGTTTTTAACGCAGCAGTGCCAAAAGGGCACACTAAAAATATACTCATGTAATAAAAGATTGTAGGGAAAAAGTATCCTATAGAGTTGACAATTAATATTGAATTCAAAAATGATATATTTTGGAAAACTAAAATGAGAAAGTCTGGAATCGAAAAAAATTTACCTCTGTAACTCCAACAAGCCTCAAGGACACTAAAATATCTGTTGGGAAAATCATTATGATTTGCGGACGTATAGGTTCTGGAAAACTACTTACGCAAAAAAACTGATGTCATAAAATTTGTATCTCAACTTCTCACAGGACGAATTGATGCTTTATGTTTTTGGTAAAGATTATTATCAAGAACAGCCAAAGTTGTATGAAAAATATTGTAATAAAATTACAGAATACACTCAAAAAAAAAAGCGGCAAAGTTGGCTTTATTAGGTATAAATGTGATTATCGAGAATAGTTTTTGGTCGAAGATAGAACGAAAAGAATATAAAGCATTTTATGGATCAAAAGGTATTCCGTCTGAATTACATTATATTGATACACCACAGGAACAACGAACAAAAAATATCAAAAAGAGGAACAAAGAAATTGCAAATGGCTTGAATTTCTTTCTTGTGCAAGAAGAAAGTGACATCAATCATTTTTTTGAAGAACCTAGCAAGAAAGAGGCTGATGTTTGGGTGAAATGGCTATGCTAATCGATCTAACCAAAACTAATTTTTTATTAGTAAGTCCTCATAAAATTGACAAGTTAAGCAGTAATAGTCAAATTAATTCTGATGGCATTATTTCTGTTATAACAGAAGTTCCTGGAGATTGTTTTATGTCTTCTATAGATTTTGCAAGATTTAATATATTATCTTTTTTGCCTTTAATTATTATATGTTTTCTAAAAAAATTATTTACTTTAACAATATATGCTGGCACTGGCCCTAAAAAAGTTAAATCTAATTTATACTTTTCATTTAAATCTTTAAATAAGTAAAACAGTTTTTGAGAATCCTCATCTACCTTTTTCTCGCTTTTATTTTTAATAGAGATCTTTGCAATGTAACAATATGGAGGATAATTTAATTTCCTTCTTTGCTCTATTTCTGTATTATAAAAAGATATATAATCATTTTTTTTTGCATATTCTATTGCATAATGAGAACCATGATTTGTTTGCACTATAACACTACCTTTTATATCACCTCTCCCACTACGTCCAGAAACTTGTGTTATAAGTTGAAATGTTTTTTCTACAGACTTAAACCCTGGTAAATATAAAGATGTATCTGCATCTACAATACAAACTAAACTCACCTTAGGAAAGTCAAATCCTTTTGCAATCATCTGCGTGCCAATCAACATATCAAACTCTAAATTTTTTATCCCGTTATAAGCTATTTCATAGTTTTTTTTTGATGTAGCTGTATCCCCATCAAGCCTAAAAATTTTTGCTGTAGGGAAAAGTTTTTTTAACTCATCTTCAACTTTTTGAGTGCCAGTTCCAAACACCATTATATCTTTACTTTTACATGTAGGACACGTTACTGGCAAACTTTTAGTTTCTCCACAATAATGACATCTTAAAATATCAGGATTTTTATGAAAGACCATGGATATGGAACATTTAGAACATTGATAAACATTGCCACATTTTCTACACATTATAGTAGAAGAATAGCCTCTGCGATTCAAAAAGATCATTGCTTGTTCTTTTTTAGCAATTGTATTTGATATTGCTTGGACAGTTTCAGAAATAAATAAACTGGATTTAAATCTATTGTTTAAAGGCACAATTTTTAACTCTGGAAAACTTTTATTACCTATACGTTCTTTCATTTCTATCAAAGTAATTTTATTTTCTAGAGCATCTTTATAGGTTTCCAAAGACGGCGTAGCTGAACCAAATATTACTACACCATTATTATAGTTAGCTCTCCATTCGGCTACTTCTCTAGCATCATAAGATGGTTTTTGTTCTTGTTTATATGTATGTTCGTGCTCTTCATCAACAATGATAAGTCCTAAATTTTTAAAGGGAGCAAAAATTGCAGACCTTGCTCCAATCATAATTTTTATTTCAGCGTTTTGCGCTTTTAAAAATAGTTGATATTTTACAGTATTACTAATATTACTATGCCAAACACCTAAAATTTCCCCAAATCTTTGCGCCATAATATTAACAAATTGAGTTGTAAGAGAAATTTCTGGTATAAGCATTATGGCACTTTTCCCTATTTCTAAAACTTTTTCTATAGATTTTATATATACTTCTGTTTTTCCAGAAGCTGTCACTCCATGAATTAAAAAACAAGAATTTATATTTTTTTCTAGTGAAGAGTTTATTAAAGATACTGCATTTGCTTGCCAAGAATTTAAAACATGTTCTTCTTTAACGTCTTTCTTTCGTAAATTTTTAGATTTTAACATTCTTTTCGGAACTTTCATGGAGATAGGAACAGCAGATGCTAACGCTTCGCCAAACGAACAGACATAATTATTTGCAATATAATTGCTTAACATAATAGTTTCTTGTGTAATAAGAGAGACGTCATCTACAACATCAACAATTTTTTTAAGCTTTAATTTTGATGTATCTTCTAAATTTATATCTTTTAAATCAATTACATATCCAATCAAAATTCTATTTGCGAAAGGAACTTTTATCCTTTTTCCGAGAAAACTTTGAGAATTTATATTTTCTAAAGGTAAATAATAAAAAGTTTTATTTAAAGGTATGGGAAGAGCGACTTCTAAAACAATCATATTTCACCAGTATTTAAAAAATGCATTACTTTTTTCATATCTTCCCAAACAAACTTTTTTAAACTAGAGTTGCGAAGCAATGCTGAAGGATGATATGTGGGCACAAGTTTAACGCCATTATATTCTTGAATTGTACCCCTTATTCTGCTTATAGGTTCTTCTCTATTTAAAAGACCTTTGGTAGAAGACGCCCCTAAAGTAACAATAATCTTAGGTTGTATAATATTTATTTGCATATCTAAATATTTTTTGCAAACTTGCATTTCTAAAGGTGTTGGAGGTCTATCATTTTCCCGTTTTTCTGGGTTTGAAGGATCTATCATAGGATGACATTTAACAATATTTGCTATATATACAGTATCCCTGGTTTTACCCATAGCCTCAATAATTTTAGTTAAAAGTTGACCTGCTCTTCCGATAAATGGTTCCCCTTTATGATCTTCATCATATCCTGGTCCCTCTCCAATAAACATCAAGTCTGCATTTGCAAAACCATGTCCAAAAACAGCTTTCAACCGTGTTGTCCCTAAAGAGCACTCCTTACAATTATCTACTTGCTTTCTTAAAGATTCCAACTGTTCTTTAGATGTTAGAGGTTTTTTAGTAAAAATTTTCTGTTGTTTTTCTGGAATCGTTTTATTGCTAGGTTTTTGACTAGTTTTATAAATTTCTGTTTCACCCCAATTATCATAATCTTCAAGAGTTGACTTTGCAAGATTTAATATTTTTAAATACTCTGATTGTTTCATTGATAATTTTCTCAGCTATAATATTTTTACTTCTATTTTTTATTTCTAAAATACTATTTGAAGTAATTATACTTACAGTACTATTTTTAGAATTAAAAGTGCCTATACCATTAGCTACAATTAAATCCAACTTTTTATTTTTTAACTTTAGTAAAGCATTTTTTATTAAATCTTTTGTTTCTAAGGCAAAACCTACAACAACTTGGTTATGCTTATTTTCCCCACAATATTTTATTATATCAGGGTTTTGTTTAAGTTTTATTGTCATCACAGAAGGCGTACAGTTTTTTTTTATTTTATGTTTACTTATTTTTGTAGGCCTATAATCTGCAACTGCTGCCGCATTTATAACAATATCTGCTTTTTTAAAGTTAAGTTGTGCAGCTTTAAACATGTCTAAAGCTGTTATAACATCTATAATCTTTACGTATTTTGGCAATACTTTTGCCGGACCAGAAATAAATATAACATCATAACCTTTTTTAACTGCAGCTTCTGCTAAAGCACTGCCCATTTGTCCAGAAGATTCATTACTTATATATCTTACAGGATCAATGTGCTCTTTGGTTGGGCCAGATAGAATAAGAAACGTAATTTTTTTACTCATTAATCAACATTTCCTCAACACTAGAAACTATGACCTCTACCTTAGCAAGACGACCATTGCCACAATCTCCACAAGCAAGTTCTCCACTTTCGGGCATAACAAAATTGTATCCATAACTTTTCAAAGTTTCAATATTATTGCAAACTGCCTTATGATTAAACATATTACAATTCATAGCTGGACATATTAAAATCTTTGCATTAGTAGCAAGAACTATACTAGAAAGCAAATCCTCGGCTCTGCCAACAGCAAGTCTTGCAATTACATCTGCAGTGGCTGGCGCTATAACAATAATGTCTGCTTTCTTTGATAAAGAAATATGGTTAACATCATAATTTTCAACCTCTTCAAAGAGATCCTGATGGACCTTATTCCCTGACAAAGTTTGTAAAGTAAGTGGCGTTATAAAGTTAGATCCATTCTTTGTTAAAATGCATTCTACATTAGCTTTTAATTTCACAAGCTGTCTTATAATATCACAAGATTTATAGGCTGCAATACCACCACAAATCCCCAAGATAATATTTTTATTTTTTAAAGACATTTTTAATTTTCTTTTATTTTTTTGCGTAACTCTTCAATTTTCTCTAAAGTTGCTACACCAGTTATAACATCATTTAAAGTTTTGTTAATCAGCTCTGTTTGAGGCAATTTCTTAAACTCTTCGTTATATTTATTTACTAAAATCCAATTTAATGCCATTTTAACTATTTCGTATCTTCCGAGACTAGATGATGAAACTGCCTCTCTTAATTGAGTATCTGTTAATTGCGCCATTCTTTTTGTTCCCCTTTTATTAAAGGTCTGTCTAAAGACCATAAATTAATCAAAATATTTTTGATTTTTTAGTATTTTATATTTTAACGATTTTATAATAGTTTTCACAGAGTCTATAGCTTTTTCTAGATTATCATTTACAACAAGGTACTCATACTTTTTTAAGTATTGTATTTCTTTTTTGGCATTATTAAGACGCACATTTATTGTTTCCATGCAATCTTTATTTCTTAAAATTAGACGCTTCTTTAAAACATTAATACTTTTAGTCATAACAAAAATCATGCAAGCATGCGGATATTGTTTTTTTATTTTTAGTCCGCCCTGAACATCAATTTCTAAAAGAACATTTTTTCCAAAATTTAATATCTTATTCACAAGTTCTGTTGAAGTACCATAATAATTATTGTGTACTTTAGCATATTCAACAAACTTTTTTTCTTTAATCATTTGTTTAAATTCAGTCTCTTGTACAAAAAAGTATTCTCTAGAATTTTTCTCCCCACTACGTGGGAATCTAGTTGTATAAGATACAGAACGCACTATATTTTTGTCGCTTTTTACAATAGCATCGCATATAGTTGTTTTACCTGCTCCTGAAGGAGCAGAAATTACAATAATATTGCCTACCATATCAAAGTTTATCCTCAATTATTAAATAAACCATTTAAAATATGTAAACTACTGTAACATTCTACATATTTTAAAAGTTTTTTGCACGCAACAGCGTGTAAATGATTACCATAAGATTTTGTGATTTATGTGTTTAGCACCTAACTTGCCCGGTTTTTGAGGAAATTAGAAATGAACCATCTCCTTTATTGTTCATTTTTGATACAATAACGTAAATGAAAAATAATATAAACTACATATTGCAAAAATCTATAAATTCTCATAATTTAGATGAGAAAGAAATACTGCTTCTATTAAAAACCAAGAGTATCAAAAAACTTACTTCTTCTGCAGATATGATAAGAAAGAAATATTTAGGAGATGAAGTACATTTAAGAGCATTAATAGAATTTTCAAATTATTGCAAACAAAATTGTCTTTACTGTGGACTACAAAAAACTAACTTAAAATTAGAACGATATCGTATAAAAGAACAGGATATAATCAATTTAGCAAAGCAAGCTAAAAATTATGGATATAAAACTGTAGTTTTACAGTCTGGAGAAGACCCCTATTATACTATAAAAAAAATGGTATACATAATATCTGAAATAAAAAAGTTAGACCTTGCAATAACTTTAAGTATTGGTGAAAAAACTTTTAATGAGTATAAATCATATAGGCAAGCAGGTGCTGATAGATATTTGCTTAGAATAGAAACTACAGACGAAAAGCTTTACAATAAACTTAACCCTGGTATGAATTTAAAAAATAGAATGCAGTGTCTTGAAAATATCAAAAAAATTGGATTTGAAGTAGGCTCTGGAATAATGGTTGGACTTCCATGGCAAACACTTGAAAGTATTGCAAAAGATATTATATATTTAAAGTCTATACCAGTAGCTATGGCAGGCATAGGTCCTTTTATTTATAACCCAGATACGTCCATATCACATCTTGAAAAAATAAACAAGAATAATCATTTTGATTTATCTCTTAAAGTGATGGCTATTTTGCGTTTAATCATGCCAGACATTAATATACCAGCTACAACTGCTATGGAAACTTTAGACCACAATGGAAGACTTATAGCTTTGCAAAGTGGTGCAAATGTAGTTATGCCAAACGCTACAGAAACTATTTACAGAAAAAAGTATGAAATATATCCAGGAAAAATCTGTTTAAATGATTCTCCTGGTCATTGTAGAACTTGTATAGAAAGCAAAATCAAATCTATAGGTAGGTTTATCTCTAAAAGCAAAGGATTTCACAATTCTAATGTTGCAATATAGTTTGGGGTATCTCTAAAAACCTTCAGTTAAATTACGGAGATTTCAGTATGAAAAAGATTTTAGTTGGTTTAAGTGGCGGCGTGGACTCTGCTGTTGCTGCTTACTTATTAAAAAAGCAAGGTTTTGATATAACAGGAGCTATGATGTCTATTTGGGATAATTCTTATCCAAAACCTAAAAATAAAAGGATTGATGCTTGCCTTGGTCCAGAAGAGGAAGATATTGAATCTGTAAAAAAAATTGCAGATTTTCTAGAAATACCCTTGTATATATTAGATTGTAGAGAAGAATATAAAAAAGTTGTTATAGAAAATTTTAGAAATGAGTATAAACAAGGACGTACTCCAAATCCCTGTATATGGTGCAATACTTACATAAAGTTTGGAGTTTTACCAACCGCAGCAAAAAAGAATGGTCTTATCTTTGACAAGTTTGCTACAGGTCATTATGCAAACATAAAATTTGACAATTCTACAAATATGTATCACCTCTGTAGAGCATTTGACGAAACTAAAGATCAGACTTACTTTTTGTATAGATTAAATCAAAAAATTCTATCTGAAACAATATTCCCACTAGGAGAACTAAAAAAAGAAAATGTAAGAGATATTGCAAAAGAGATTGGGCTTTCTGTAGCGCAAAAACCGGACAGTCAAGATTTTTATTGCGGAGATTATAATGATATACTGCAATTTCCTGTAAGTTCTGGAGATATTATAAACAAAAACGGAGAAGTGCTTGGTAAACATAACGGGATTTGGAACTACACTATAGGTAAACGTAAAGGACTAGGTTTATCTGGTGGAACAAAAGAGCCTTTGTATGTAATAAATATTTTAGCTAAAAAAAACGCTATAGTAGTTGGCGCTAAAGAAGATTTGTATTCAAAATCTTTAGTTGCCACAAAAGTTGCTTGGGTGTCTATCCCAGTTCCCACGCAAACAATAGAGGCAACTGTAAAAATTAGACAACAGCATAAGCCTGCAAAAGCTAATATTACTCCTATTGATAATATTTCTGCAAAAATTGAGTTTGAAAAGGAACAAATGTCTATTACATCTGGACAAAGCGCAGTCTTTTATAAAAACGATATAGTTTTAGGTGGTGGTATTATCTTTTGATCTGATTTTTTGATATTTCATTTATCAGTAGAATGTCACTAATCATGATATCTTTAAGTTCTGCTATATTTGATGGAATTTCAAGAATAGAAAATGAATTTTTTACTGGAAGTATGATTCTGAAAGGTCTAATATTTTTAACAATTTTAACAACTTTATTTTCTTTATCTAAAAAAATTATATCCAAATTAAATCTCATAAAAAAAGTGTGTATTGATTTACAATTTTTAAACAATAATGCATAATTTGCATCTTTTTTAAACATAAAACCTAAAAATTTACTAAAAAATGTTTTTGCAACTTTTATTTCAATATTAATTTCCATTTTTTTATGATATAATCCCCTGATGAAGAAAAACATTATATTTTTATCATTTTTCTTACTTATAATTTTGAGCGGAGTTTTTTATATATTAACTAACTTACTCTCAAAAAACAAGGCAAAAGAATTAGAGTTTTTAGCCACTGAAAGAGTAAAAGCACAAATAACTATATTACTACCTTATTTTAACAAATCACTCGAAACTTCAGATGATATAAATCTTCTTACAAACATTGAAAATCTTTCAAAATCACAAAATATTTCATCTTGTTTTATCCTAGATTCAAAAAACAAAGTGCTTATTCATAACAATACAAACCAGTGGAATGTGGAAAAAAATTCCCAAATTTATACCATAGCTACAACACATAAAACATATACTGTTCAAAAAACAAGCAATCCAGAAATTTTATTAATATCACAGTCATTAGCTTTCAATCATACATTATGTTGTATTGTTTCTATAAAAAAAACCTTAGAAAATGCAAACTATTGGCAAATAAAATATTTTACCATAGCAATAAGCAGTACTATCTTAATACTTACGTTATTCTATTTTCTTGCAAAGTTAATAATACTTTTGCCATTTAACAGAATAAAAAAATCTTTAGAACGCCAGTATTTAAAAGATCATACCGATAATGATTATAATGAAATTACAGATATTTTTATAAAGCAAAAAGATAAAGAATCACAAAAAATACAAAGGCTTTTACAAGAAAACCAAAGTTTAAATAAAATTATTGAATATGTCCAAAATGAGCACAAACAAAATAATCTAGCTTTAATAATTTTAAACTCATTTAAACAAATTGTGTATGCCTATGACGACACTAAGATCTTCTTAAAAGAAAACTTTAAAATAAATAATCATATTTTTGAAAGCTCAACAAATATAACTCTTATAAATATGGTTTCTTTTTTAAACCAAAATTTAAATGATAAAGTTATAGAGCATTTCCAAAATTTTACAGTCATAGCTCAAACTATTAAGGATAACCATACACTTTTTGGA
The DNA here is from genome assembly GCF_031278955.1 of Candidatus Endomicrobiellum cubanum. Classification (NCBI taxonomy): domain Bacteria; kingdom Pseudomonadati; phylum Elusimicrobiota; class Endomicrobiia; order Endomicrobiales; family Endomicrobiaceae; genus Candidatus Endomicrobiellum; species Candidatus Endomicrobiellum cubanum. The sequence continues at coordinate 37,663 of NZ_JAITJM010000052.1, forward strand.
ATTATCATAAAAATTACAAATATTTTATAGAAAAAGGTAATGATTTGAAAATAATGATCTTGTTAAAAACTATTAAAAATTTTACCATTTATAGTTTATTAATTCTGTACGTATTTATTTCGTTTTCTTTTGCAAGCGAAATGACGGATTTAATAAATGTTACAAAATACCACAAGCTAGGTTTTAAAGGGCAGGGCGTTAAATATATTGTTCTTGATGGTAACTTTAGCGGATGGTGTAATTTAAGAGCCCAAGGTATTAATATTCAGAGTGACGGCACTGTACCTGATAATGATGATACTGAGTGGGGGCATGGCACTTCTATGGCTGCAGCTTTTTACGAAATAGCACCTGAAGCTGAAATTTATATATCAAACTATGGATACGCTCCCGGCCCTCTGCCCGTGCTATTCATAAATTGGTTACAAACGAAAGGCATTACTCTAGTTTCCCAATCACGAGATGAGAACAGCTATTCCCCTGGGAGAACCTTTTTAGAACCACTTACAGATCTTGAGGACTGCGTAAATGCGGGTATAACAGTTTGTACAATAGCTGGAAACAACGCTCAAAAGACCGTAGGATTTCATTTAACAAAAGAATCTGGCAGCAATAGAATGTTGTTCCCGAATGGAACAAATCATTTAGATTTTATTTCTTCACGAAAAGATACTTCATTCCGTATAGATTTTGTAAGATCAGGCAGCCAAAGAATTCACTCAGAATATACTTGTACAATCACTAATACGCGCACTGGAACGATAGTAACAAGTAATACGATCGTGAGTACACATTATGGTGGTGACTCCCTTAGAGATACAAAAGAAATAGGAGATAAGTATAAGTTGGAAATAACACAAGTTATCGATACAAGTGACTCCTTAGATGTTTTGATGCTAGTATCTTCTTTAGCATTTAGTTTTCCTTTTCCAGACATAAATGAAGATTATATGAAGTACAGCGCAAATAGAATAGGTCTATCTACAAAAATAATTGAAGTAGGAGCAATATTAGTTTCAGATTATAATAAAAGGGACGTGGTATCAAGTGTAAGTGGATGGGGACCTATACCAGAAGATGTTGATGATTTAGGGACTGTAGTAGTACCATACACAA